>NZ_LWFT01000655.1:0-2337 GCF_001635105.1 Oleiphilus sp. HI0079 | reverse complement strand
GTTTTCAGAAGTACTGAGCTGTTAATGAACAGAGAAAGAGTATTAGAGATATTCGGGAAGATCTTGGATTCGTATATTTTCTTAATAAAAGCAGATATATCACTGCTAGATGATAATTTTGTGCTACCAATGATCCTACCAAGAATAGAAGAAGAGTTTCTGTCTGAAGATTTGTCTGATTCTGAACGAGAAAAGACTATAGACAGCTTTAGATTGTTTTTGTCTGTTATCAGAGCAACAATACCGAACGTTGTAGAAAATGTTATGTCAGATTCATTGGCGACTAAAAAACCTAGGTTCAAGAAAATACTAGAAACGAAGTTATCCGGAGTTGAAGAAGAGATTGAGATATTGCTGTTAAGGTTTTTGTTGTTGGAAATAGACAGGAAGGACATAAAACAGAATATTAGCCAACTTGTGGAACACCCCGGAAAATTTGCCGCTAACGCATTATTTCTGAAATTTGGACAAATACTAATGATGCGTCATGACCTCAGTGAAGATGATCAGAAGTTCATTAAAAGCAAGATTGTAAAACTTATAAAGTCGAATAAGGAAATCCGTGACACTGGTTTCGATAAGTTACTGAGTATGCTTAAGTCAAAAGAGCCGACCCCTGCGTAATTACGTTAGGACATTTTCAATTTTAGCAACATGAGAAGTAACTTCGTCATGTTGCTATATTCTGAAATTGAAATTAGATCAAATAATTACATTGCCGTTTCGAGTCCGGTCCCAGGCACCGTTAGCTAGTTAAGTAGAAAAAATATTGTCGGCTATACTCTATGGGATAAATATAAGACCAAAGGGAATAGAGTTATGTTCGCCACACTAAAAATTAAAAGCTTGCTGATATTGGGAGTATCTTGCGTACTAGCATTAGTCACGTTAGTAAATGTCCCGTTTGTTATATCCCAAATCACTTCGGTTGTTGTTCAAGCAGAGCAAAAAGAGCTTGAGAACCTGTTCAATAGTGCTAATGCAGAGGTTCAATCCGAAGGGCGCTTAGCGTTAGCATTGTCAACGTTGGTCGCTAATATAGGTAAGTTTCAGGAAGAATTTGCTTTGGGTGATCGTGATGCATTGGCTGATGACCTTGTTCCAGCATTTAAAGTGCTCAAGAACGACTTCCATGCAAGGCAGTTTCAGTTCCATCTTCCTCCCGCAACGTCTTTTCTCAGATTACATAAGCCCGAAAAGTTCGGTGATGATCTTTCTTCTTTTCGTAAAACGGTGCTGGCTACGAATAATGAAAAGAAAAGCATTGTGGGTCTAGAAAAAGGAGTCGCTGGTCTTGGTGTTCGAGGCATTTCACCTGTATTTCATGATGGCTCTCATATTGGATCTGTTGAGTTTGGTATGTCTTTTGGCCAACCTTTCTTTGACCAATTTAAATCTAAGTATGATGTTGATATTGCTTTGTCTATTAAGAGAGACGGTGGATTCGAGGTATTTGGCTCTACACTTGATGGTAAAAAGTCATTGCTGAATAAAGAACAGCTGTCTTCTGCATTAGCTGAACCTTTGTTTACTAGTGCCAAAGATAACGCTAGAGATGTGGCCATATACGCATATCGAGTCGATGACTTTAATGGCAATCCGATTGGAGTTTTGCAAATTGCATCTGATCGGAGCCAATACTTAGCTGCAATAGATAGTGCTCGTAATCTTTCTATTACGGTCGGCATTATTGCTTTGATAGTAGGCATTTTAGTCGCGGTGCTAATTTCCTATTTGATCGTAAAACCCCTTGGTGAGGCGGTTCACGCGATGAATGAAATTGCGGAAGGTGATGGAGATTTAACGAAACGAATTTCCGAGAAGGGCAATAATGAAGTGACAGATCTAGCCATTGCGTTTAATAAATTTGCTGAACGAATAAGAGGGCTAGTTAGTCATGTTGCAGGAACAACGACAAAATTAAATTCAGCTTCAAATGATATGGCTAGCAATATGGAAGCTACTAGCCAAGATACGGATACTCAAAAATCAGAAATTACGCTTGTCGCAACATCTATGAATGAAATGACTGCAACTGTGCAGGAAGTTGCGACTCATGCGGTGGCCGCGGCGGACGAAGCTGAAGCGGCAGATTTAGCAGCCTCTTCTGGAAGATCAACAGTTTTAAACACAATTAGCTCGATCGAAGACTTGTCTAATGAGATAAACGAAGCATCCAATGTGATTACCTCTTTGGAAAAAAATGGAGAAGAAATCGCAACTGTATTTGAGATGATTGATTCTATTGCAGAGCAAACGAATCTTTTGGCTCTTAATGCTGCCATAGAGGCTGCTAGAGCAGGAGAACAAGGCAGGGGGTTTGCAGTAGTCGCGGAT
>NZ_LWFT01000654.1:0-879 GCF_001635105.1 Oleiphilus sp. HI0079 | reverse complement strand
AATCAATGGGTAGTCATGCACACTGTAGGAGGTGGCACAGGCAATCCATGCAGCCATAGCACCCGCTTCATTGATACCCTCTTCCAAAATCTGACCAGCCTGATCTTCTCTATAGTACATGACCTGGTCGCGATCATTGGGGACATACTTTTGGCCTTCAGAGGTATAAATTCCAAGCTGACGAAACATCCCCTCCATGCCAAATGTTCTCGCCTCATCCGGCACGATGGGTACTACGCGCTTTCCAATTCTCTTATCTTTTGTGAGCGATGACAGCATTCGAACAAATGCCATAGTGGTTGAAATTTCTCTGTCTCCAGAGCCATCTAGCTGAGCCTGGAAAAGATCCAGAGAAGGAGCCGTTAAAGGCGCGCTTCGCTGACGACGCTTGGGATAGAAACCGCCAAGCTCTTCTCGACGGCGCTTCATATAGATGGCTTCGGGACTGTCTGGCGCAGGCCTGTAATATGGTACTTCTGCGATTTTATCGTCGCCGATTGGAACACCAAAACGATCCCTGAAAGACCTTAACGATTCCTCGTCCAGTTTTTTAAGCGAATGTGTGGTGTTCGTCGCTTCTCCGACCTTCCCAAAACCATAACCTTTCACAGTATGCGCCAAGATAACTGTTGGCTGGCCCTTGTGATGAACCGCTTTGTGGTATGCAGCATAAACCTTATACGGATCATGGCCACCGCGGTTTAACTGCTCAATGTCTTCATCTGTATAAGACTCACCAATTTTAGCCAGCTCAGGATAACGTCCGAAAAAGTGCTTGCGCGTATATGCTCCTCCGTTGGACTTAAAGCTCTGCATTTCACCATCCACAAGCTCATTCATCGCTTGCTGCATCGCGCCGTCGCTATCCTGCTCAAACAA
>NZ_LWFT01000653.1:0-866 GCF_001635105.1 Oleiphilus sp. HI0079 | reverse complement strand
GATGTAATAGGCTTTGAACTAGACACCGAGCATTTAATCGCCTTCAAATAGCTCGTCATTAGCCCCTAAGCCAAGTTAATGCGCGCCGCTCAGCCTTCTGGCTTGAATGCTCTAACGCACCCAACGGCCATCTGCCAACCCGAGGCCAAGCGAGACCGATCATCGTTTGATATCTTGGAGTCAAATCGACGCTCCAACTGCCATTTGCTCGCCACCTCTTCTAAGCTTGCAAACAACCCTGCTTGGACCGCCGCAACATAGGCCGCTCCCAACGCAGTTGTTTCGACTATTTGTGGACGCTCGACAGTCACATCACATAAATCTGCTAGGCATTGAGAAAACCAATCGTTGACGACCATACCGCCGTCCACGCGCAAAGTATCGATACTTGCACCATCTTTTTGCATTGCTGACAAAAGATCTCTCGTCTGATGCGCAACTGCTTCTAAACCTGCCGTCACGACCTCTTTCGCGCCCGTATCGCGCGTCAGGCCCAATACAGCGCCTCGCGCATCTGGATCCCAATATGGAGCTCCTAACCCAGTAAAAGCAGGAACCACATATAACTTGTTTTGGTAACCCACTTCGCTCGCTATCGATTCCGATTCACCTGCTGAGTTAATCACGCCCAGGCCATCTCGTAACCATTGAACTGCCGCACCAGCCACGAAAATACTGCCTTCTAACGCATACGTGGTCATACCACCCATTCGATATCCGACGGTTGTCAGCAGCTTATTCTCCGATGACAAAGCCTTCTCGCCTGTATTCAGAATAACGAAGCAACCCGTACCATATGTACTTTTAAGCATGCCTTCGCTAAAACATGCCTGGCCAACTAAAGCAGATTGCTGATCCCCGATAAG
>NZ_LWFT01000652.1:0-1043 GCF_001635105.1 Oleiphilus sp. HI0079 | reverse complement strand
TCCGACACTGAAACGGAAAAAACAATGGGCCATACCTTCGATGGCATCGAAGAATATGACAACCCATTACCTAAGTGGTGGATGTACATGTTCGTCGCCACCTGTGTATTTGGTCTTGCCTACTATGCACTCTACCCCGGCCTTGGCAATTACAAAGGCCTGCTAGGCTGGACACAAGTCGGTCAGTGGGAGAACGAAGTACAAACGGCAGAAGAAAAATACGGTCCTATTTTTGAAGCGTATGCTGCGACGCCTATTGATGAATTGGTTCAAGATGCAGAGGCGATGAAAGTTGGTCAACGTCTCTTCGCAAACAACTGTGCGGTTTGTCATGGCTCTGCTGGTCGCGGCGCGATTGGTTTTCCCAACTTGACCGATGATGATTGGTTGTACGGCGGTACTGAAGAAGCAATCAAAGCCACTTTGGTGAATGGTCGAATGGGCAATATGCCAGCTAAAGGCTTGAATCCAGCGATGACCAATGCTCAAGTTGATGACATGGTTCATTACCTGTTGTCATTCAGTGACCGCAGTGACAATTCTGAGGCGGCTGAGCGCGGTGCAGCAATGTACCAAACAGCATGTGCAGCGTGTCATGGTGCTGACGCTAAAGGTAATCAAGCCCTCGGCGCTCCAAACCTAACCGATAACGTTTGGTTGTATGGCAGCACGCCTAAGCGCATTTCTCACACGCTTCTATATGGACGTGCGGGTGTGATGCCTGCTCAGTTAGAGCGACTTGGCGAAGAGAAAATTCACTTACTTACAGCGTATGTAAAAAGCCTTTCTCAGAACTAAGATAGAGATCGAGGCCCTTTCAACAGAGAGGGCCTTTCCTCCAGCCCTGCAAATCAGCTTGGGCTAAACATCAAGAGACGCGAGTAGTTATGTCGGAAAAAATCCCGGTTAAACAGATTGAACCAGGCGCTCAAGACTTAGAGACATACAGCAGCAACGCTGCTCAAGACGGCGTGACCAAAACCGTTGAGCTCTACGCATCTCGAAAAAAAATATACGTTAAGAAAATCAAAGGACTCTTTCAG
>NZ_LWFT01000651.1:0-2316 GCF_001635105.1 Oleiphilus sp. HI0079 | reverse complement strand
TTGAATTCCCTTATTAGCCCTTAACTAAACTCTTTGGCAATGCTTCCGTATGCAGACGCGCTTAAACAAGACACGCAGTCAACCTCTCTTCAGCAAAGACGAAGGCTGTTTTTAGCACACTTTATTGATCGTAATATTACACTTATAAGTAAGCCTAGCCGAATCTTTATGCCTAAGTTCTAAAAAACTTCGAACGCGGAGCTGAGGTGTAAAGTCAATGAGGCGACACAGACACCAATAACGTCAACTTACTTTACACTTCTACATTTTTCGAGAGACATTCATGTCCGCCAACTATCGAAACTAAAGTCTCTTTCACATTAGTGGATCGAATTTTGCTATTAAATATCTATATCAGGCAACTGATCGAACAAGGAGTACGCCAAACCAATTGTGAGATTGGGACGGAAAGCCAAGGGTCTGCCCTCAGGACGAGAAAAGCAGACAGCCGGTTACAACTTCTTAAGCAGATATAAAAAATTATGCTTTTGAGGAGCAAACAATGAAAAAACTAATTAGCAGCATGGTAGCTGCAGGCGCTCTAACGGTTTCGGCGCAGGCGAACGCTACTTTATTTGATTTCCAACAAATCGCAGATGGCGCAGATTACGGCGCAATCTCTGGCACATACGCGGACAACACGGCTGTCGCAGGCGCCGTCGGTGAAGCGGCATTTGACGAGCTAGTTTGGACTGTAGATGGGATCACTTTAACTGTTACAGGCACAAACGTTTCTGGCGATGAAGCTTGGGCTTATCTTGACCAAGGTAACGCAGGCCTAGGCGTTTGCTCTGAAGGCACCAAAACTGACGGCAAGGGCGATAATCAGTGTGATCCAGGCAGCGATGATAACGTGACCTTTGGCGAGATCTTGAATTTCTCGTTCTCATCACTTGTTAAGGTTGACCTTAGCAGCTCAATTTTTCGAGATGCTAATCACAACATCCATGGTTCAGATCACGAGATTGATGTGAGCGTAGATGGCGGTGCGTGGGCTTTGCTAGACGACACAACCAATGTTTTCTACACCGACATGTTTAGCTTGCGACTCGATCCTCAAAAAGGTGAGCATCATCAGTTTTACATTGATACGCTAGCCATTCCAGAGCCGACTACTCTAGCGCTAATGGGCCTTGGCCTTGCAGGTATTGGTGCTGCGCGTCGTCGTAAAGCATAAGAGCTAGTGATTGGATCCTGAACCAAGTTCAGGATGACGACACAATGTCATTCCGGCCTATGTTCCAGAATCCAAAAAGGGTGCTTAAGCACCCTTTTTTATTTTCTGCAGCCAGTCATACAAGCTGTAAACCATGCGCGGCAACCAACGCAGCAATATCTGGTGAGACACCAGCTCAGGCCCTTTGGACGCTATTTTTGATTTATAGTCAGTCCGCTTACCACTTCCTGCTAGTAAGTCATAGCACGCAAGCTCTGACTGAACAGAGCAGCTCTGTATATCTAAACTCAAGGCCAACAAGCCGGGCGACACCCGCTTAACGGGCACCTCTTTAAACCCCAACATAACGTTGTAGACCACTCCTCTGAAAGAAACGTTTAAAGTCGCCGCCATCACCTCTCCATTATATTCAAGCCGCACCCCACCAAGCTCGATATCTCTTTCGTCATCAAAACGAAGCAAGGCATCCAAGAACTTTTTATAAGCACCAAAGCTTTTCTGATTATTCCACCGTAAGGCATGTAGCTCTTTGATAGGCTTCAACAGAACCTCTGGGTCTTCGCGCAAGCAGCCATTGACAGCAAAAGTGCTTTCGCTTGCCATTCGTTTCTCAGAACCTTTAATTCTCGCTCGCGTCCCTTTTCCCAAGCCACTCAGGAAAGCCTCATAACCCGTTGCTAGGCCAATACGGTAGGTTTGATCGCGCGCGGTCTCTCGAATATATGCTGCGCCTTGCTTTTTTAAGGCAGTCAAAACAGAGCCATGGAGCTCCGTGGCAGGAACATCGCTTAGTATAATTTCATCCACGCCTGCACCAGCACCAGCACCAGCACCAGCACCAGAGAGAAGATATTGCATCAAAGGCGCGCGTAACGTTTGCGCATCTCTTGATGAACACACAAAATCCAAATACTCAGCCCGGTATCCGGCCTCACCACTACCTTTATAACCCAAGAAATATAAGGTTCGAAGAGAAAGTAATTTAAGAAATGGTCGATGGGCAATATAGAAGGGAAGAATCGCGACCAGGCGCTCTCCTTCGCGGCACGCTACCAGAAACAACTCAAAATCGTCCTCTTTAAACGTCCTCCACCAGGCGTACATCCAACACCATGATGTAAACACGCTTTGATCAGACG
>NZ_LWFT01000650.1:0-1904 GCF_001635105.1 Oleiphilus sp. HI0079 | reverse complement strand
GAAGGCGAACATGACACACGCCGCATTCAGGAAATAGTCTTCGCCGCAAAAACGATAGATAACATTGTACCTCGCCTTGTGCCAGGCGCCCTCGTCGTTACGCCTTCAGATCGGAGTGACGCGATCATGGCCGCATGTATGGCAAGCCTCACTGGAACGCCGTTAGCAGGCATTTTATTGACGAGTGACTCTGCGATCAATGAGCGCATTCATGCGCTCTGTGGGCCCGCACTCAGAGCAGGCCTGCCTCTGCTCTCTACCGAACTTGATACCTTTGCTGCAGCCGCTGCGCTCGCAAACCTTAATCGCGTTGTACAGAGCGATGATGAGCCACGCATGCAGCGCGTGGTGAGCATGGTTTCAGAATATCTCGATCTGGACTGGCTCGAACACCTTTGCGAGAAAGAACGTAAAACACGTCTTTCTCCACCCGCTTTTCGTCATATGCTTACTGTGAATGCGCGCTCAGCAAACAGGCGTATCGTTTTACCAGAAGGGAATGAACCTCGGACCGTTGCGGCGGCGATTGCGTGCCAAGAAAGGGGGATTGCAGACTGCGTCATGATTGGCGATCCAGTCGAGATTGAGGCGGTCGCTCAAGCACAAGGCTTAAAGCTCCATGAAGATATTCAGGTGATCAACCCAGACGATGTTCGAGAGCGTTATGTTGCAAGCATGGTTGAGCTTCGAAAACATAAAGGGCTCGCACCAGATATGGCTCGCTCGTTACTTGAAGATAACGTTGTTCTTGCGACCATGATGGTCGCGCTTGACGAGGTTGATGGACTGGTCTCCGGCGCTGTTCACACCACGGCGAACACCGTTCGACCAGCCCTACAGCTCATCAAAACGAGCCCTGGCGCGAAAGTAGTGTCGTCGATCTTCTTTATGTGCCTACCCGAGCAAGTTCTGGTTTATGGTGACTGTGCAATCAATCCTGAACCGAACGCAGAAGAGCTTGCAGATATCGCGATTCAAAGCGCAGATTCTGCCCGCGCTTTTGGTATAGAGCCCAAAGTCGCCATGATTAGTTACAGCACTGGGTCTAGCGGCAGCGGCGCTGATGTTGAAAAGGTTCGTGCAGCAACCATTATTGCCCAAAAAGCACGACCAGATTTGATTATAGACGGCCCCTTGCAGTATGACGCCGCGGCAATTGAAAGCGTTGCTGCCAAGAAGGCACCAGATAGCCCTGTCGCAGGCCAGGCGACAGTCTTCATCTTTCCTGATCTCAATACCGGAAACACCACCTATAAAGCAGTGCAACGAAGTGCCAATGTGGTAAGTATGGGCCCCATGCTTCAAGGCCTGAACAAACCCGTAAACGACTTGTCTCGGGGAGCCCTTGTCGACGACATCATCTACACTATTGCGCTGACCGCTATACAAGCTCAGCAGGTCGACGACGAAAAAAAGGCCGCACTGAAAGATAACTAGAATTTAAACTCAGCGACAAGCATGGGGTGATCTGAAAAAGACTGCATATCAAGCGTAAACGCTTGTTTGCAGCGCACCCCCTTGAACAGAATGTGATCGATCATGTAGCGCCTGTTTTCAGTGATGTCATATCGCTCGCAAGCCGTCAGAACGTTACTACTCTGCGTTTCTTTTTCTAACGTCTTTAGCACCGGAGACGAACGATAGTCGTTAAAATCCCCAAGCAAGACTACGGCATCGACATTCTCAAAACTGTTATGTGCCTTTACGATTGCATGCGCCTGCATCATGCGTTTGGCAGATTTCTTCGGCGAGTCATTGCGCTTTGATAACAAATGCGCAGTCACGAAACCGACCTTTCGCGCGTCAATTTCAAGAATAATGCCCAACACTTTTGACAGTCTTTTCGGCTTATAGCCTTCAACCATGCCCGACGGGAACCCAAAGTCTGTAATCAAAACAGGCTT
>NZ_LWFT01000649.1:0-592 GCF_001635105.1 Oleiphilus sp. HI0079 | reverse complement strand
TAACCGCCCTTTTGATGCGGAAAAATTTGACGCTTTATGGGAACGCGTTGAGTCGTATCTTGCTGAGAAAGACAGCTACGTGTCTCATCTTCATGTAGGTTCTGATCCAGATCACTACCTCGCAGTGAAAGTAACGACTGAAACCGCATGGCAAAATCTTTTCGGCCGCAACTTGTTCATCCGTCCTGATCATTACAATCCGGCTGATAAGCAAGAGTGGCAAATTCTGAATGTCGCAAGCTTCATTTGTGATCCTGAGCGTGATGGTACTAATAGCGATGGTACCGTGATGATTAACTTTGCCCAGCGCAAAGTTCTGCTTGCAGGAATGCGTTATGCCGGTGAGATGAAGAAAGCGATGTTCTCTGTCCAGAACTTTCTATTGCCAGAAAAAGACGTCTTACCGATGCATTGTTCCGCGAATGTTGGTGAAGACGGTGAAACGACCTTGTTCTTCGGTCTCTCTGGAACAGGTAAAACGACTCTTTCTGCTGATCCTGAGCGTTTTCTCATCGGTGATGATGAGCACGGATGGGGCAAAGGCACTGTCTTTAACATCGAAGGTGGTTGCTACGCAAAGACGATCGATTTG
>NZ_LWFT01000648.1:0-4017 GCF_001635105.1 Oleiphilus sp. HI0079 | reverse complement strand
GCAGGTGATAACTCAAACTAGAAAGCGTGAGATACCAAAATGAAAGCTCGGCATCGAGAGCACGAGCCCAAACATGATGGAGATATAGGCGATAAGGCCGCTCAATGTATTTGTCTGGGTCGTGTTTTTTACGCGCATCTTGCTGAAAGTCGAATTCATGCTCATCGTAGTCGCGCAACGTCGCTAATTGCGTTAGATCGAAATCACCACCATGAAGCTCATTCAATTTGAAGCAATTCTCTCCGATACCGCATAGCGCCGTTGTATGCGCGTTGAACCGATTCAATTGCTGAGGATTTAACTGATCATCACCCATTGCGGGGTCATAACACAGTCCAAATAATTCCTTATAGAGGTAGGTATCAACCTGTTCCGCATAATCTAAATACAAGCGCTGTCGAATACGATTCTGCTCTTGCTCGGCCAAAGCGAAGAACTCTGGATGGAGCTTGATGAGCAAACGCTTCACTAATGCCATGTCTGGCTTAATCTTTTTCATCACTTTCTCTTCACCCTCAACTTCACTTACTCATCGCTGATAATGCTCAGCCCTAGTAGGGACAATCAGGCGAACCCCACTCATTACCAACCGGCCCGCCCAGATACTTCTGGAGTTTGCGATGCTTACACCACGCAATTGCAAAATCGTCCATATCATCCAACGATACATATACAGAGATTGACTCCTGTCCCAGCTTATCTTTTTGTACCTCCGCATTAAGTGGATTAGTCACGCGCAACTCAGCTTGACGTACCTCAGTCCCTAGCCTTGATGACTCAAACAACGCTGAATCTGCGTCAGAGTTTATGGCAACTTGAACGTGCTGATCGTCTTTGATTTGGCTCACTGGTTATTCTCCTAAAATATTTCTCAGGATCACGTTTGACCCTTCAATCGGGCCAGTTACACAAGCTTAGCGGTTAAAACGACAGGTTAAGTCGTCTATGCCACAACCAACCTGCCTTTTTGCTCGTCTACTGAAATCCGAGCAATCGTGCCTGCGTTGAATTGAATAAAGTCACTCTCAATCCCATCAGAGAAAATTACCCCGTTTTCCGGCATGTGCGACTCTAATGCAAACGGGCTTGAGGCGTTTATCTCACCGAATACCACATCGACCCTACTTGTCTGGCTAGGAAAAGGTTCGCGCACTGCAAATTGTAAGCGCTCGGCATCCCAATCAAATCCGCTTTGCATGGCGTGCTCAACTGTTCCTGTGACACCCATAGCCCCAGCAAGGATAGATTGGAACCAACCTGTTGAGCCAAACCCTGTCGAGACGATAATCCCTGAAGAGCTTTGCATTTCCTCTTGACCATTCCAACGTAATGTATAGCGCGCGGAGGTGTGCGATTTCGGCCCAATGAAAAAGTCATTCACTGCTCGCATGCATTGCCCATCGTTCGTTTCAACTTTGGCAAACGTCACCTCTTTGGTACTAATACGCTTTACGATCACCGCTTGAACAACCGGTTGTAGCTCCTTCACTGTAAATGGCAACAACACGCCATCAAAACGCGCACTGTCTGGATTTATCCCGATTACCGGTTGGGCATCGAGATACTTCAAAGTATTCGCAACTAAGCCATCCTGACCCACCACCACCACGATATCTTCCGTGCCGAACTGATAACTCTGAATCATGTCTCGATCAATGCGCTGGAAGCGCCCTTGTTGTCGCAAATACGCTTCTACGCGCTTGATCTGATCCAGATACACTTCGTGCTCATCTAAGTAGTCGCGAACATCAATTTGATTGTGTTCAAGGTAGAATTTAGCTTGCGACCAGGAGTTGAACCGCGCGATCAACTCCTGCACTCGAGTCTTGCGAGTGATCATCACGAAGCTATTGTTGCTGTTGCTAGCCATTGGCTTTCACCATCTTGCTGAACAAATCAGGCGTAATCGTCAACTCGTTAATCTTACCTGCATTCTGTGCCAATGACTCAAAGGCCATTGCCATCAATTGTTCTGGATCCATCTGCGCCAATGCCATGGCTTTCAAGTTCTCAACGGGCAATTCCTTGAAGGCATTCATGCGTGAAGCGATACGGTATTTTTCAGCATCGGCTTCGACCCTGCTGTTGCTCGCTTTGGTTTCAACAAACTCACTACGCTGCTGTTCTTGCTCGATCTCGGATTGGATACGCTCTTTCTCCATCTGAGACTGTTGTGCAAGCAAGGTACGCTCATTTTCGACGCGACGCTCTTCCATTTCTTGCTGCTTATTTTGAACGGACAACTCCGTTTCCAATTCAGCCTCGCGAATAGTACGCTCCTGCTCAACCGCGGCTTTGCGGCGACCATAGATGGCATCGTCGCTTTTCTTCAAAATTTCCTCTCGTGCAACGGCCTCTAAGGCTTTTGTCGTTTCAGGTGTCGCAGCAATGTTGGAAATTGAAACGCTTAACACCTCTATTCCTAATGACGCCAATGAGGGCGCTGCCGCCAATACTTGCTCTAACATCCCAACCAAGGACTCAGAAGCCAAAAGCGCTTCGCGCAATCCTGCTTTCTGTATAGTCACTTGAACCGCCACCTGAACAATACGAACGACTCGTTCGTTCAAACGCATGGGGTCCTCAGAGACAAAAGACGCTCCATCCTTTGCCAAGGTAAAGTTCATCAAGCTTGCTGTTTTGTCAGCGTCCACCAAACGAAAGCTGACTTGGCCTTGCACACTAACCTGCTGAAAGTCGGCTGTCTGGAGCTTGAATATGAATGGAGCCTCCTGAACGTTCATAGGCAATGCAGCAATGGAAGTTGTTGCCGGGTTATAGAAAAAGCTTAATCCCTTCCCTTTCGCCTTCACTTTTCCGTTAACGGTTTTGACTGCATAGGTTGAGGCATCTGCCTTGTAGTATTTGATTGAAAACATCGTGCTCTCCTTGTTCGTTTATCTTGCGATCATTAAGTGTCTTTATGTCACTTTTATATAAAGTGGCATTAGGACACTTATTTGTCAAGAAAAATGTCTTTATGACACTAATGCTTTTTACATGCCCTTTGATTTAGACTGTTTAGATCCATTGTTATCTATTGATGTCATTTAAAGATGAGCGAGCGCAATTTCCTCAAAAACTACGATGCGAAAGCGTTTGATGTCACTCTAGTGACTGTCGATAGCGTCTTATTCACCTGCCATGAAGACACTCTAAAGGTGTTACTCGTTGAAAGACCCAACTACCCACAAAAGGGCAAGTGGGGTTTGCCTGGTGGATTTATTGATCAGAAGAAGGACCTCTCGCTTGAAGATGCGGCAATCCGAAAGCTCAAGGAAAAAACATCTGTAGAGCCGCCCTACATTGAGCAACTGTTGAGTGTGGGAGGGGCAAAACGCGACCCGCGGGGTTGGTCAGTTTCTGTTTGTTTTTCTGCGCTCATCGCTCATCAAGCGTGCGAAGCACACATTGATACCGTATCCGATGTACGTTGGACCTCGGTAAAAGAACTCGACACACTCAAGATCGCTTTTGACCATCGATTTATTATCGAAGAAGCATTGCACCGCCTCAGACAAAAGGCGCTCTATTCGATTGTCCCGGCTTACGCTCTGCCAAGCGAATTTACGCTTCCCGAGCTTCAACGCGTTCATGAGATCATTCTAGGCAAAGAGCTTCAGAAAAAATCATTTCGCAGGCGGATTGAAAACGCCAACCTATTAGAAGAAACCGGCAACAAACGTTCGAGCAGTAAGCGGGCAGCTATTTTGTACAAAATGAAAGAAGACACCAAAGGGTTTACCTTTGGGACAAACCTGGAACGATAATCGTCTTTAGGTAGTGAGCGACATGTTCAAACAGCCTTCTCAGAAAAGCAGCAAGATGCACTGGCAAATAACCATACCTATCTTAAGGTCAAGCTTGACCTTTCCCCTTGATTAGTACCACTCCATCAATGAGAAATTCCATATTATGCAACCTTCTTCGCGAAGGCTACCGGTGTTAAATAATTAAGCGAGCTATGTGGCCGTTCATGATTGTAGTGCTGCTGCCACAGATCAATTTCATATCGTG
>NZ_LWFT01000647.1:0-921 GCF_001635105.1 Oleiphilus sp. HI0079 | reverse complement strand
TCATCGTTTCGGCTGAAACGGCGATTCATGAGTTGTATAGCGGGGGGCGATTAAATTTTGAGTTTGAACGAACTGAGAGTCGTTTGCTAGAAATGCAAAGTGAAGAATATCTGGCATCTGAACACCGCGCTTAGCGCGGGTGTTTTTCCCAAAACTGGTTGGCTGTTGCGATAAACGCCATTGCCGCTTTACCGAGTCGCTTTTTATTGTAGCTTACCGCGCCTAGCTGGCGCTTGATTACTGGATCGGCGACCGGAAGTACATACAAATCCTCATCAATCATTGTATTCGGCAGAACGGACCAGCCCATTCCTACGCTGGCCATCATTTTCATTGTTTCTAGATAGTTCGTTGGAATATTCGCGTTCAAAGATAGGCTGTGTTGCTCAAATACCTTGGCGACGATTCGGTACGTCAAGGTCGATTGTGATGGCAGGATTGCATTGTGTTGTGAAAGTTCTTCTGGCCCAATGCGCTTAAGAGTCGTTAGATTGTGGTCTTTGCCACAGACAAAGCTCATTGGGTCTTGCCAAATCAAATGGGTTGTAAAGTCATCGCGTACTTTTTTTGGGATGGTAATAAAGGCGAGGTCGGCGGTGTTTTCCTGAAGTAGGCTGTACGCACTTTCTGAATCCAGAAAATTGAGTTGAAGGTCAACCGCAGGATAAGAGCTTGCAAACTCCCGTAAGATTAATGGTAAGCGGTGCAGACCGATGTGGTGGCTCGCAACGATACGAAGCTTACCTGAAACCTCTCCGCTCTCATCTTTCACGGCCTGTTTGGCGTTGTCGTACTCATGCAGAATATTTAAGGCGTGGGGCAGCAGGGCTTCACCGCTTTGAGTAAGACGAATCTCTCTTTGCAGGCGCTCGAAGAGTTTGGTGTCTAACCTGCTTTCCAGATTCTGAATCCTTTTGGTGA
>NZ_LWFT01000646.1:0-1207 GCF_001635105.1 Oleiphilus sp. HI0079 | reverse complement strand
TCAGTACAATTATCAACGCCAATATTCTGCACAATCATATCGACTTCGATATTTTGATCACTAACAGGCTTAAGGATTTTGCTGGCTATTCCAGGAATATCGGGAACTCCGACCAGTGTTAGCTTTGCCTCGTCACGATTAAACGCGATACCAGACACGAGAGGCTGTTCCATATTTCCCTCATCATCAGTTGTAATTAAAGTGCCCGTACCCTCTTTGAAACTCGAAAGAACACGCAACGGTACATTGTATTTACCTGCAAACTCGACGGAACGGATTTGCAGCACCTTGGATCCAAGGCTCGCCATTTCGATCATTTCTTCAAAAGTGATCTTTTCCATACGACGAGCACCCTCTACGACTCGCGGATCCGTAGTGTAGACGCCATCTACATCCGTATAAATTTGACACTCATCCGCTTTTAACGCTGCAGCCAATGCAACGGCAGTAGTGTCGGAACCACCACGACCCAATGTCGTAATGTTGCCATTGTCATCAACACCCTGAAAGCCTGCAACAACGATAACTCGCCCAGCATCCAGATCTTTGCGCATCTTGTGTTCGTCAATATCCATAATACGCGCTTTCGTATGCGTACTATCCGTCTTGATTCGAACCTGAGCACCGGTGTAAGACCTAGCTTCACAGCCTCTTTTATTTAAGGCCATACTAAGCAAGGCTATGGTAACCTGTTCGCCCGTAGACACGAGCACATCCATTTCACGAGGAGTCGGCTCTTCCATTATATCTGCCGCTAAACCGATCAAACGGTTCGTCTCTCCACTCATCGCCGAAACGACCACAACAATGTCATCGCCTTTTTCACGAAACGCTTTAACTTTATCAGCAACCGCTTCGATACGCTCAACCGAGCCTACAGAAGTACCACCGAACTTTTGAACCAACAAGGCCATTGCTAACTATTCCTATACTGCCCGAACAAGGCTATAAATCAAAAAGCGCGCGATTATACCTTACTTGCGACCCATTCTTGAACCCCAGATAATGCGGCATCTAGTTTGTCGATATTCGTGCCCCCGCCTTGCGCCATATCAGGACGACCACCACCTTTTCCATCAACCTTTGCAGCAATCTCTCGCATCAAATCTCCCGCTGGAAACCGTTTCGATATTGACTTGGAAACACCACTTATCAGAGTCACCTTGTCATCCTCAACCGAGGCCAACATCACGACCGCCTCACCAAG
>NZ_LWFT01000645.1:0-778 GCF_001635105.1 Oleiphilus sp. HI0079 | reverse complement strand
TTTGATCAGTTTGGCGAAGGCACGAAAGCGCTGTCCGAAGCGATTGCAGCGAGCGACGCATTCTCGATTGCTGGCGGAGGTGACACACTCGCAGCGGTTGATAAGTACGGGATTGCTGATAAGGTTTCTTATATTTCCACAGGTGGTGGCGCTTTCCTTGAGTTTGTAGAAGGCAAGACACTGCCAGCGGTCGCGATGCTAACAGAGCGCGCGCAACAATAATTTTCTTCAGGAGCGAAAAAAATGGCTTTAATTAGTATGCGACAAATGCTGGACCATGCCGCGGAGCATGGTTACGGCGTTCCGGCTTTTAACGTAAATAACCTCGAGCAAATGCGCGCGATTATGGAAGCGGCAGATCAAACCGATAGCCCGGTAATTGTTCAGGCATCTGCAGGAGCACGAAAGTATGCAGGTGCACCATTCTTGCGTCACCTTATTCTCGCCGCGATTGAAGAATTTCCGCACATTCCGGTTGTCATGCACCAAGACCACGGCACGTCCCCTTCGGTTTGCCAGCGTTCAATACAACTCGGTTTTTCATCGGTCATGATGGATGGTTCTCTGGGAGAAGACGGTAAGACGCCCACAGATTATGAATACAATGTTGATGTTACTCGCCGCACTGTTGAGATGGCGCATGCGTGTGGTGTCTCGGTAGAAGGTGAGTTGGGCTGCCTAGGTTCTCTGGAGACGGGGCAGGCCGGAGAAGAAGATGGAATCGGTGCAGAAGGGACGTTATCGCACGATCAAATGCTAACAGATCCTGAAGAGGCCG
>NZ_LWFT01000644.1:0-1916 GCF_001635105.1 Oleiphilus sp. HI0079 | reverse complement strand
CTGAACAACCGTAGCAGGGCTAATATAACCCATCAGATATAGGCCATTTTTGACCCTAGTTTGATAGGTTTGCATTACTTCCGAATCTGGTATCCATGCCGAAATAAAGTAATGTTGTATAAATGCGAGCCAACCACCCTGAATCTGCTGATTAACTGGCGACTCAAGCATGTCATCGAAATCAATTTTCTCATACGGCTCTTGCTCACTAGAGAGCACCATCCCCAGATAAGATTGCATTCCCATACTCGTTTGACTAGACGGATCTACACTTCGATCTCGAACAATCTTCCCAGAAAAGTTAGCTTCAAATACTTCACTAGACTGGTTATTTATTAAATACTCAACATTGATTAAATAATCATCACGCTTAAACGTATAACGCTTGGTCAACTCTACGCCGCTTTCTGACGTATACTTCAGATCAACTTGGAGCTCTTCTTCATCTCCCAGCTCAAACGTGGTTTGCTCTACTTGGTAAATCGGTTTACCACCGTTCTTAGAAGAATCGAAACCATTCTTACCGAAAAGACCGCTTTCAACTGTATATAGTCGTTGCTGGTCGTTTTGAAGTAGCGCAAGTGGTGCTTCGGAGTTTAGTGTTTCGTCGTAATTTAGCATGAGAGCTTGTTGTAGATTTCCGCCCTCTGTGTCGATTGTTAGGTCTAGAACATCTGTTGTAACTCTAATTAACTGGCCATCTGAATCAGAAGAGGGTGCTTGGTTGGCATCTTCTTGGTTACTAGGAACAGAAAATTCGTGCTCAGAATCTGTATTACCAACCTCCAACTCTGTTTGCATCGTTGAGCGAGTGGAAGATGTTTGTTGGTTTACTTGCGAGGCATTCGTCGTCTGAGTAACCGCTTGTCCATAATCTGCATTCCACTCCAAAACGAGCATATACGAGACAACTGCTAAGCCAATAAAAATAATCGTTCTTCGGATATCCATGTATTAAAAACCAGCTAATTCAAATGAATGTATTATTCGGACTTTTCAGTTTCATCGTTAGCTTTAGGTGGAACGGGATCAAAACCACCATCACAACCAGGATGACAACGCAAAATACGCTTTAACGCCAGCCAAGAACCCTTGAAAGCTCCATGAGCTGACACAGCTTGTACCGCATACTCGGAGCAGGTCGGTAAGTACCTACATGAGGGCGGAAAAAGAGGACTTATCGCATATTGATAAAACCGAATTAGCGCCAAAAAAATTGTTTTCAAGGCGAGTCTCTTTAAGCGTCAGAAAAACCGGGGGGAAGTGTACTACGATTTCGCTTTTTGTTTTAGTTTTCGCCAAACATATTGCAGCTCTTTACTTATTTTTTCGGCTTCGGCTTGATTACTACTGTGTTTAGCGAGCAGAACTATGTCGTAAGAGGGAATATCTTGTTTATGATGTCGAAAACTCTCGCGTAAAAGGCGTTTTACTCTATTACGGTTTACGGCTAAGCGAACGTTCTTTTTCGCAACGATAATACCGAGACGAGGGTTGGTGTCATGCCGCTTTCGGGCGAGGCAGAGGAAGAATTGAGTAGAAATTTTGATATCGACGCTACTGAATACTTCAGAGTAGTCTTTAGCATTCAGTAAGCGTATCGATTTTGGAAAAGTTTTGTCAGACGTTTCCGTCATCGCTGGGAGCACTTAAGCGCTCAATACTTTTCGTCCTTTCGCTCGGCGACGAGCAAGAACTTGACGGCCATTTTTAGTAGCCATGCGTGCACGGAAACCGTGTGAACGCTTGCGTTTAAGAACGCTAGGTTGGAATGTTCTTTTCATTTGCAATACTCACAAATTGTTTAAGCAAAAATTCAGGGTGCGAAAGTGTATGGTTTTTAACCCTTATACGCAAATGTTTTTTTCACTGATCTTTAAGTTTTCATCACTTATTTACTAGTAAGAAAGAAAGAT
>NZ_LWFT01000643.1:0-1200 GCF_001635105.1 Oleiphilus sp. HI0079 | reverse complement strand
GGTTGAGCGATTTCGAGGAGGTTCGACCGACGTTTGTTGCAGACCAACCTTATTACACGACAAATCCCGACGAAACAGACACGGACGGTGATGGCCTCAGTGATTTTGGAGAGCGGCAAGGTAACAATCCGAACGTTGATGTCGTTGATTGCGCAAACAATAGCGTGCCGATGGGCTTAATTAGGACTCGAGGTGATCAGACGGATACGGATGGTGATGGGTTAACGGACGATCTCGAGTTCAACGTTAGTGGCGATCCGCGTATTTTCTATTCGAACCCGTTAAGCACGGATACGGATGGCGATGGTGTGTCTGATCTTGAGGAGTACGAATATGAGTATCTTTATGATCCTGATACCTTGGTTAACTATGGCTTTGATGTTTCGAATCCACCTAATACTCGAATGAGTGCCCTCAAATGCCATACGGACGACGATGGCTTGAATGATCTTGAAGAACTCAATGCGAGCACTAATGCCGGTTGGCCGGACACAGACAACGATTTGTTGAGTGACAAGCAAGAGTTAGATCCTCTAGTTGGTTTACTAACTAGAGCTGACAATCCTGATACCGATGGAGATGGTCTAAGGGACGGCTTTGAGTTTTATTTGACTCAAACAGACCCCAAGTCCTTGGATACGGATCAAAATAATATCTCTGATTCTTTAGAAGACCTCGATGGTGATGGCGTCACAAATATCGATGAGCTTGAAACGCTCTTTACTGACCCAAGAGAGACAAATACGGGAGGGCTTGTCAATAATAGTGGCGTACTTGTTTCTTCTTTCGCAACCGTGGATGGAGTTAAGACTAGAGCGTGGCTCTATGATTTGGAAAACATATCGTTGAATGGCTCTGTCGACACTAATGGCGATTTGCTTGATGAGAACGGTGATGTGGTGTTCGTTAATGGCTACGAATTTGTTTTAAGTTCTAACGCGATCTCTGATCTATTCGAGGATTCTGATGGAGACGGATTGACTAATGATCAAGAGCTTCTATTTGAGACAAATCCTTGGATTAGAGATTCAGATCAAGATGGTTTGAGTGACGGCGAAGAGGTTCAAGGCGTCACTTGTCTTGCTCTTGATAACGTTACGGTCAATATTTGTACTAGTGATCCTGCAAATGCGGATACCGATGGTGATCAGCTAAATGATGGTGACGAGCGCATAGCTGGAACTTTTCCTAGAGAAGTAG
>NZ_LWFT01000642.1:0-2078 GCF_001635105.1 Oleiphilus sp. HI0079 | reverse complement strand
TTCATCACGAATGCGATCGGACTCTGCCCAGTTTTTATCTGCTCGAGCTTGAGTGCGTTGCGAAATCAAGGCTTCAATTTCATCTTCAGACAACCCGCCCTCTTGCGCTGGAGCCTGCTTAAAGTAATCCTCTGGATTGGACTGCAGAAGCCCCAAAACTTCGCCAAGGTATTTTAAGGTGTACGCAAATCTATTCGCCCCCTCTAAATCACTATCGCGACTTGAGTTAAGCGCTTTCACCAAATCAAACATCACCGCCAACGCTTCCGGCGTATTAAAATCATCCGCCATTGCACTATCAAAACGATCTACATAGCTTTGCGCTAGCGCACTTTCTGTGACCGCCAAACCTCTTAACGACTGATACATACGATCAAGCGCGCTTTGAGACTCAGCTAAACTCGATTCAGAATAATCAACCTGGCTTCGGTACTGACTTGATATAAGAAAATAACGCACGACTTCTGGCGCATACTTCTCTAGCACCTCACGAATGGTGAAAAAGTTGCCTAGTGATTTAGACATTTTTTCCTTGTTCACCCGCACTGCACCGGCATGCATCCAATAATTCACATAAGTCTTGCCAGTTGCCGCTTCACTTTGAGCAATCTCATTCTCATGATGTGGGAACTTTAGATCCGGCCCACCACCATGAATGTCAAATGTACTGCCTAGACAACACGTCGACATCGCCGAACATTCAATATGCCAACCCGGACGCCCTTTACCCCAAGGAGAGTCCCAATAAGCCTCGCCCTCTTTTGCTGCTTTCCACAGCGCAAAATCAAGAGGATCTTCTTTGAGCGCTTCTACCTCAACTCGTGCACCAGACTGCAAATCCTCAATATTCTTTTTACTGAGCTTCCCATAACCATCAAACTTTTTAACGCGATAATAAACATCACCATTACTCGCTGCATAAGCGAAACCCTTTTCAATTAAGGTCTCTATCATTCTGACAATGTTAGACATATGCTCGGTAGCGCGGGGCTCCTGGCTTGGTGGCAGCACCATCAACGCCCGTTCATCTTCGTGCATAGCATCGATAAAACGCGCAGTTAATGCATCGTAGGTCTCACCATTCTCATTCGCGCGATTAAAAATCTTATCATCGACGTCTGTGATGTTTCGAATATACGTAACGCTGTAACCCGCATGGCGTAAAAACCGCGTAATCACATCAAAGCCAACCATGACCCGAGCGTGACCGATATGACAATAGTCATATACCGTCATTCCACATACATACATACGAACCTTATTAGGCTCGATTGGTACAAACTCTTCCTTCTTACCACTTAAAGTATTATGAAGTTTAATTTTCATCGCCGTTATTACTTCCCACTCCAAACGTCACGTAGTCCGATGGTCTTATTGAACACAGCTCGCCCCTCTTTGTGATCATATCGATCAGCAACAAAGTAGCCTTCACGCTCAAACTGAAAACCTTGCTCCGGTTGAGCGCCTAATAAGGCAGGCTCCACAACACCTTCAAATTCCTTAAAGCTTTCTGGATTAATATGTGTCAGAAAGTCTTCTTCCCCCGCATCAGGATTCGGATGCGCAAATAAACGATCATAATCACGAATCGTTGCCTTCACACCATGCTCTGCTGAAACCCAATGGATAACCCCGCGCGGCTTAATGCCTTCGACATTTTCACCAACGGTTCCCGGCACCAACGAAACTTTCAGCTCAACAATCTCACCTGCATCATCTTTTATAACGTCTTCAGCCTTAATAATGTAAGCACTGCGCAAGCGAACATACTCGCCACTAACTAAGCGCTTAAATTTCTTACGAGACAAAGAAGCGTCTTCATTGAAGTCTTCACGGTCAATATAAATAGTCTCTGAAAACGGAATTTCTCTCTCGCCGAGCTCTGGCTTGTTCGGGTGATTCGCGGCCTTCAAGCTCAGTCCGGCGTCCGCCTCATGGATATTGATGACCGTAACTTTAAGAGGGTTCATCACACACATTGCACGCTGCGCATGATCATTCAAATCATCCCGAATGGCCTTCTCAAGCTGCGCAACATCAACATCACTGTTGTTTTTGCTACTCACGGGAATCATCTC
>NZ_LWFT01000641.1:0-5922 GCF_001635105.1 Oleiphilus sp. HI0079 | reverse complement strand
TTGTAAGCAAAAGGGTGAACGAGTTGCCCTTTTAGACTCTGTTCAGGGCTAAGAGTAACTGGGTGAAAATTTCCATGCGGGTTGCTTTGTTCGTGCTCAATAACGGCGGATATTTTAGTGTTGCCGTGTCGATCCTCGCGCAAATCGATAATCAAACCATAAAGATCATATTCGTGATCAATCATTGGACTGACGCGCAACTTGATCGAACCACCGACAGCAAGATCATGCCGAGCACTTGCATCGATAACAACCGCGAAACCAATACTCGAAAAGTCGATGAGCGAGGCTTCCACCTCGCTACCGAGAACGGCAACGCTCGCTCTGAAACCGTGCCTGCCAGTTAACGCTTGCCGCGCGATTCGGCGGTCTTCATGCCGAATGAATCGAGTTTGAAACTCCATAGCTATATACCGTTGCCCTTATCGTTCTATTGCCTTATTGCGGGACTTCTAACAGTTTAAAACAAAAGTTCTCGAATATCCGACAAATATTTTGCGATCTGGGTGGTAAATCGAGCCGCGTCAGCTCCATTTACGGCTCTGTGGTCATATGAGAGCGAGAGTGGCAACATCAACCGTGGAGCAAACTTTTCGCCGAAATATACCGGTTTCATTTGCGCTTTCGACACGCCTAAAATCGCGACCTCGGGCTGATTAACGATAGGAGTGAACGCCGTGCCTCCAATACCGCCTAGGCTTGAAATGGTAAAGCAAGCACCTTGCATATCTGCAGGGGACAGTTTTCGAGCCTTTGCCTTTTCTGCCAAATCACCGAGCTCGGCGCTAATTTCCCATAGGTCCTTGCTCAACACATCCTTTATAACAGGAACGACCAAGCCATAGTTCGTATCTACGGCGACCCCTATATGATAATAGTGCTTCTGCACAATCTGTTGATTCGCGAGATCGATCGATACATTAAACTGCGGCAAATCCCGCAAGGCATGTGCGCTCGCTTTGATCAGAAACGGTAACGGCGTCAACTTCAAGCCTTTTTGCTCAGCATCTGATTTTTTCGACTTCCTAAATTGCTCTAATTCTGAAATGTCAGCTTCATCAAACTGAGTGACGTGCGGCACGTTGCTCCAACTAGATTGCATATTGCGCGCAGTCAAAACCTGCAACTTATCCATCTTTCGCGTTTCGATTTCACCAAACTTAGTGAAGTCTGGCAGCTCAGGAGAATTAACGACTCCCGCCACCTGCCCACTTTGAGCTGCCTGTACCTGAGTTTTTATGTAGGCATTCAAGTCATCTTTCTGAATTCGGCCCTTAGGCCCTGTTGCACTGACCCGATCCAGCTCAACACCAAGCTCGCGCGCGAGTTTTCTTACTGCTGGCCCAGCGTGGACACTATCCTGCCCAGATTTAATGGGCACTGGTTGATGCGGCTGAGGAGATGCTTTGGCCTCAGCCTGATTAACCCTCTCTGCCTGCGCTGAAGCGCCTTTTTTGGCTGACGATGCACCAGAGCTAACATCGCTGCCCGCGTCTTTTACGTCTGAGTCCGATTTCTCGGACTGAATTAACGCAATCAAATCACCTTCACTCAGTTTGTCGCCAACCTTTACCTTTAGATCAGAAACGACACCTGTATACGGTGACGGAATATCCATCGAAGCCTTATCGGATTCAAGCACTAACAGCGCTTCATCCTTTACGATTTGATCGCCAGAGGCTACCGATATCTCTATGACTTCCACCGCTTCCGCCCCACCAACATCCGGGACTCGAACCTCCTTAATGCCTTCAGACTCAGTGCCAGAAGGCTTAGAAGTGTCAGCCGACGCGGAGTGGTCCGTTTCTTCGGGATGCTTAGGCTGCGACTCAGCAGATTTTTCTTTTGGCTGTGATGATGCTTCTTCTCCGACCACACTCAATTCTAAGAGAGGGTCTCCTTGCTTCACTTTATCTCCAACTTTTACGGACAACCTCGCAACCTTCCCTGCAAAATTCGCGGGAACCTCGATACTCGCTTTGTCCGATTCGAGTACTACAACAGGGTCATCAATAGCAATGCTATCACCTTCCGCAACAAGGATCTCAATAACCTCGACTTCAGAATCTGTGCCTACATCGGGTACTAAAATATCGTTATCACTCATTTTCAGCCCCTCCGTTAGCGCAACATTGGCGCAATAGCGCTGCGGTCAATATTAAATTTTCGCAGTGCGTCTAAGCTTAATTGAGTATCTACCTTGCCTTGTTTTGCAAGGCTATCGAGCGCAGCTACAACGATGTAGTAACGATCAACCTCGAAGAAACTACGAAGCTTCTCTCGCGTATCACTGCGACCAAATCCATCCGTTCCAAGCACTGTATAAGGCGCCTTGATATAGGCACGGACTTGCTCACCATACAGCCGAATATAATCCGTGGACGCAATAACGGGCATTTCGTCATCCAGGCAATCCGCAATATAAGGAGACTTCTGATGGGTATCAGGATTCAACATATTCCATCTTGCTGTTAACTGGCCATCACGGGCAAGTTCGTTAAAGCTAGTGACACTCCAGACCTTCGAGGACACATTAAATTCATCTTTGAGAATCTCCGCAGCCGCCGCCACTTCATTATAGATTGCACCACTTCCAAGTAACTGCACCGACAATTCAGACCCGCCATCTAGCGTCTCTCGAAGATACATGCCTTTGAGGATTGCGTCCTCGCTGCCTTCGATGATTGGAAGCTGCTGGTAATTCTCGTTAGTGACCGTGAGATAGTAATAAACAGACTCGTTATTCTCATACATGCGCTTGATGCCATGCTGAATAATCACCGCAAGCTCGCAGGCAAACGCCGGGTCATAAGCGACACAATTCGGAATTGTGGAGGCAAGTACGTGACTGTGACCATCCTGATGCTGAAGACCTTCGCCATTTAACGTTGTTCGTCCTGCAGTCCCACCAATGAGGAAACCTCTAGAGCGCATATCGCCTGCGGCCCATGCGAGGTCACCGACTCTCTGGAACCCAAACATTGAGTAAAAAATATAAAAAGGAATCAATGGGTAGTCATGCACACTGTAGGAGGTGGCACAGGCAATCCATGCAGCCATAGCACCCGCTTCATTGATACCCTCTTCCAAAATCTGACCAGCCTGATCTTCTCTATAGTACATGACCTGGTCGCGATCATTGGGGACATACTTTTGGCCTTCAGAGGTATAAATTCCAAGCTGACGAAACATCCCCTCCATGCCAAATGTTCTCGCCTCATCCGGCACGATGGGTACTACGCGCTTTCCAATTCTCTTATCTTTTGTGAGCGATGACAGCATTCGAACAAATGCCATAGTGGTTGAAATTTCTCTGTCTCCAGAGCCATCTAGCTGAGCCTGGAAAAGATCCAGAGAAGGAGCCGTTAAAGGCGCGCTTCGCTGACGACGCTTGGGATAGAAACCGCCAAGCTCTTCTCGACGGCGCTTCATATAGATGGCTTCGGGACTGTCTGGCGCAGGCCTGTAATATGGTACTTCTGCGATTTTATCGTCGCCGATTGGAACACCAAAACGATCCCTGAAAGACCTTAACGATTCCTCGTCCAGTTTTTTAAGCGAATGTGTGGTGTTCGTCGCTTCTCCGACCTTCCCAAAACCATAACCTTTCACAGTATGCGCCAAGATAACTGTTGGCTGGCCCTTGTGATGAACCGCTTTGTGGTATGCAGCATAAACCTTATACGGATCATGGCCACCGCGGTTTAACTGCTCAATGTCTTCATCTGTATAAGACTCACCAATTTTAGCCAGCTCAGGATAACGTCCGAAAAAGTGCTTGCGCGTATATGCTCCTCCGTTGGACTTAAAGCTCTGCATTTCACCATCCACAAGCTCATTCATCGCTTGCTGCATCGCGCCGTCGCTATCCTGCTCAAACAACGGGTCCCATTTTCGACCCCAGACAACCTTCAAAACGTTCCATCCTGCGCCCCGAAATACGCCTTCGAGCTCTTGTATTATTTTGCCATTCCCACGAACTGGGCCATCAAGGCGCTGAAGATTGCAGTTCACGACAAAAATTAAATTATCTAGCTTTTCACGACCAGCCAGCGCAATCGATCCAAGCGTTTCAGGCTCATCGGTTTCACCGTCTCCGACAAAGCACCATACCTTCCTCTCGCCTTTCTCAGTTAAGCCTCGGCTGTGGAGATACTTCATAACATGCGCTTGATAAATTGCCTGTAAAGGGCCGAGGCCCATTGAAACCGTAGGGAACTGCCAATAATCTGGCATTAACCATGGATGGGGGTAAGACGGCAGACCATCGCCGTCCACCTCATTGCGGAAACGATCCATTTGCTCTTCGCTTAGACGGCCTTCGATATAAGATCGAGCATAGATACCCGGAGCTGAATGGCCTTGCACATAAACCAGATCCGCCTCACGATTCTCATCACCTGCATGAAAAAAGTAATTAAAGCCAACGTCATACAATGTTGCACTCGAGGAGAAGGAGGATATATGTCCGCCCAATGCTCCAGGGCGATTATTTGCTCGTAGCACCATTGCCATGGCATTCCAGCGAATCAGCGAGCGAATTCTGCGCTCCATGAAAAGATCGCCCGGCATACGAGCCTCATCTTTTGGAGGAATAGTATTTCGATATGGAGTGACGACAGAGTGAGTGGGAAGCAAGCCATTCGAGGTGGCAACATCCTGTAATCTAGAAAGAATATATTTGGCTCTCTCTAGGCCTTCAAATTTAATAAGCGAATTTAATGATTCAAGCCACTCTTCAGTACCGTTTGGGTCCTGGTCGTTATTCATATACACTCCGTTTCAATAGAACTTTATGCACGAAAGGACAAAATATAGAGAAATGGCCGCTTCTGACATTTCTTCCACACCCAAATTCGTTCATAATTTAAAAAATAGTTAACAATCCTGATTAGGAATTAATATTGAGCCAAAGTTTGAAGTACTGCGTAACTCTCATCCTCTGAGGCTTAATCAAGAACTACAATGAATAAATTATATTTGTTATTCACAATAATGATAGCAACTGCGCCAAATTCTTTTGCGGTTGAGCCTCTATCTGAAAATGACATGGGGGATCTTGCTCTTGATTCAGGCCAAAACCTGCTTCAATTGTATGGCCCTACAGCGGCTGGTTTGAGCATCGAGGCAGTAGGTGACAGCGAAGAACTAGACAATGCTGCCGCGGAAGACAGTGTGGATGACACGAGCATAAAAACAGCTGCGTCGACCCTGAAGAGCATTGAGGAACAACTGACCGAAGAGTTCAATAAAGATCGTCAAGAGCTTAATCTTGACCCTAATCTTGACGCCATCATCAAGCCCATTGAACGCGTCGTTGGGCAGGCTACTGCTTTCGATACGACGAGCGAAATTCAGTACGACAAAGATAAGTTCAAACATGAAGCGACCTTCAACGCGGATGGAACGGTGCAACATGATCGTAACTTACAAATTGACTTGCTCAAGTTTGAGCGACTAGGTACCGACGACTTGAACGATCCAAGTCTCGGAAGCATCTATATTTCTGACTGGTCCTCAAGGGGATCGACGACAACGAGTTGCGACGGATGCTAGGACTTTGGCCTAACCGCTAAACAAAAAGGCGCTTCTACTAGAAGCGCCTTTTTTAAATCTTATTAATTACTCATGCATCTACGGTCATCGGGTACCGTAAACAACCATTGTCTTACCTTTCACCTGAACAAGACCTTGCTCTTCAAGTGTTTTCAAAACTCGACCAACCATTTCACGGGAACAGCCAACAATTCGCCCAATTTCTTGGCGAGTAATTTTGATCTGCATTCCGTCTGGATGCGTCATTGCGTCCGGCTCTTTGCACAAATCAAGTAAGGTTCTAGCGACACGTCCTGTCACATCTAGGAACGCCAGGTCACCAACCTTTCTAGTCGTCTGGCGAAGGCGGGATGCCATTTGCTCGCC
>NZ_LWFT01000640.1:0-6489 GCF_001635105.1 Oleiphilus sp. HI0079 | reverse complement strand
GGCGCGTTCGTACTTTTAACGTATACAAGTCGCGTTAGGGGAGCTGACGTTGCTGTAGGCGTTGATGTCAGCCTTTCTGGTCTTGAGGAGCTCCTTGAGAGCGAATTGGGTGGGTCGGGCAGTGATGCCTTTATATTCTCTACGGAGGGTGAGCTTGGTTTGACCTTCCGTTCGCCACCGGACGATGCAATGTATTCAATATCTGAGCAAAGTATCTCTCAGTTGATTCGTGAAGGTGGGCGTGCTCATGCCTTGGAGTTAGTGGAAGATGAGGGGAAGGAGTACTTTGTTTATCTTGCTCTTCTTGATTCTGCCTCTACTGTTGGAAGATATTTTGGGGTAGCTATTTACGAGCAACGTTTGATTAAACCCTACATGCAGCAGGTGTATATGGCGGTGGCCGTTTGTGCTGGCGCGCTTCTTTTGTTTCTGTGTCTTGCATGGCTTTTGGCTCGAAGGGTTGTTCGGAATGTGAATGCGCTGTCAGAGCAAACCGCCAAGGTAAGAGATCGAAAGTATGACGAGGTGAGGGCGGTGGAAAGTCGAATACGACAGTTTCATCATTTGTCCCAAAGTTTGGTCGCGATGTCTAAGTCGATTCAGGAATATGAGCGATCTCAAAAAGAGTTGATGGATGCGATTATCAAGTTAATTGCCGAGGCCATTGATGCCAAATCACATTATACCGCAGGCCATTGTGAGCGAGTTCCTGTGCTGGGCTTGATGCTCGCAAGGGAGGCCGATAAGGCCAAGTTTGGGAAGTTCAAAGCGTTTTCGTTTGAGACGCCAGAGCAGTGGCGTGAATTTGAAACAGCGGCTTGGTTGCACGATTGTGGGAAAATTTCGGTGCCCGAGCATATTGTTGATAAGGGGAGCAAGCTTGAGCTTATTTATAATCGTATTCACGAGGTTCGAATGCGGTTCGAGGTGCTTTGGCGAGACGCAGAAATTGAGATGCTGCAAAGCTTGCGGCAACAACCAGATCAAGAGAAAGCGCTTCAACAAAAACTACAAGAGGCTCAGTCTGCCTTGCAGGATGAGTTCGCGTTTGTCGCCGAATGCAATGTGGGCGGCGAATTTCTGTCCGATGAAAAGCTAGAGCGTTTACAGCAAATAGCGGAGAAAAGTTGGGTTCGAAATTTTAGCAATTTGCTCGGCTTATCTCCTGTTGAGGAGATGAGGCTTGAGGATAAGGGGTTGTTGAAGGACGAAATCCTTCCCCAGCGCGAGCCATTGTTGGCCGACAAGCCTGAACATATCATCGAGAGAGAGCGTCCCTTTGAGTTCGATGAGCACTTAGGGATCGATATGGATATCCCGGAACACTTATACAATCAAGGAGAGCTCTACAACCTTGGCGTGAAACGCGGTACGTTAACCGCTGAGGATCGATTTAAGATCAATGAGCATATGATTGGAACGATAAGGATGCTTGATCGTCTGCCATTTACAGACGACTTGTCCAACGTTCCGCACCTGGCTTCTACCCACCATGAGACCTTGCGGGGCGATGGTTACCCTAGGAAGTTGGGAGAGAATGATCTGGGTGTGCTAGATCGAATTTTGGCCGTTGCCGACATTTTTGAAGCATTGACGGCATCAGATCGGCCTTATAAAAAGGCAAAAACTCTAAGCGAATCGCTAAAGATTATGAGCTTTATGGTGAAAGATCGGCATATTGATGCCGAGGTGTTTCGCCTCTTTTTAGAATCGGATGTGTTTGGCGAGTACGCTCGTGCTTATCTAAAGCCGGAGCAGATAGACGAGGTCGATATTTCGTCCTATCTCTGAGGGAAGCTCTGGCTTAACTCTTCACGTGGTCTCTTACAACGCGCGCTTTTTGGCGGTTCCAGTCGCGATCTTTTTCGGTTGCCCGTTTATCGTACTCTTTCTTCCCTTTTACCAAAGCAATCTCGCATTTTACGCGGTTGCTCTTCCAATATAGCGAGAGTGCAACGCAGGTATGGCCAGCCTGATTCATCTTGCTGTTGATCTTGCCGATCTCTTTTTTGTTTAACAGCAGTTTTCTTTGGCGAGTAGGTTCTGCAATAACATGGGTAGACGCGGAGATCAGTGGCGTGATGTGAGCGTTAAGCAGCCATGCCTCACCGTCTCGCAAAAAGACATGCGAATCTGTAAGTTGCCCTTTTCCTTCCCGAAGGCTTTTTACTTCCCAACCGGTTAATACCAATCCCGCTTCGAACTTCTCTTCGATGTGGTAGTCATGATACGCGCGTTTGTTCTTTGCAATCGTGCTGCTGGATTGTTTTGGTTTTTTCTTGCCGGCCATTATTTTACTGCAGGTGTTGTTGAAAGCCCTCAAGTATATTACAAGAGACTACTTCGCTGCACGACTTCTGTGCGATTGTTGGTTCAGAGCTAGAGCCTGAGTAATGGAAGGGTTACAATGCGCTGAAATAGTTTCCATCCTTGAACCTACTAAGCTACATCATGTCTCTTCGAATTAATCGCTCTGCTTTGGTTATGTTTTCTGCTCAGCAAATGTATGAGCTGATAAACGATGTTCGTTCTTATCCGGAGTTTTTGCCATGGTGCGCAAGCGCATCGGTATTGGAAGATGATGGCATTAACATGCGCGCTAGTCTTGAAGTGAGTAAGGGTGGGATGCGTCAGTCCTTTACAACGCACAACAATTTGCAGGCGCATGAGAAAATTTCTATGACGCTTGTAGAGGGGCCCTTTCGTAAGTTGAAAGGCGATTGGAACTTTATCGCACTTCGAGAGGATGCATGTAAGGTTGAGTTGGATCTCGAGTTTGAGCTAAAGAAAGGTGTCGCAAAGTTGGCGTTTGGACCAGTGTTTAATCAGGCAGCAAACACCATGGTTGACGCTTTTTGTGAGCGCGCAAAAGTGGTTTATGGAGCAAGTCTTGGAAAATAAATTACGTGTTGAAGTCGCCTATGCAAGGCCGGATCTTCAAAAAATTGTAGAGCTTGAAGTGGATGAGGGCACCACTGTTTTTGATGCCGCGGCGCGCTCTGGATTGGAAAAATTTTTTCCGGAAATTTCTTACGAAGAGATCGACATGGGGATTTTTGGCAAGATGGTTAAAAAGCCCCAAGAAGAGCGCTTGCGTGATGGTGACCGAATTGAGCTATACCGACCGCTCATTATTGATCCGAAGCAGGCTCGGCTCAATCGCGCGAAAAAGCCAAAAGCGTAAGGTTTGTCTTAGCTTGCTTAATAAGCGGAATGCTCTTCGAGCGTGTCGCCTTCATAATGCGTAAACTGGCCATTTTGGTAGAAGATGTTCACAACTTGTTGTTGCAACTCTCCGTCAGCTGGTAAATAGGTGTAGATGTAGCTCTCGTAATCATCATCGAAAACGTTTTTTACAATTGGCGTTCCTAAGACAAAATGTACCTGTCGCTTAGTCATTCCTCGGCTTAATTGTTCAAGCATTTCTTGAGTGACAATATTGCCCTGCTGCACATTGATTTTATAAACGCCGGGAAAGGCACAGGCCGACATCATTGTACTTAAGGTGAGTAAAAAGAGGAGAGGGCGGAGTTTTCTGGCGCCGCGAGATAGCATGTTTTGCATCTAAAACTTAATTCCACTAATGTTGGCGCCACTTCTATGCCGCCAATGATATTATTGCTGTAGAGCTGCGCATCTTACCTGATTTCAAATGGTTGCGCCTAATCTTACTGAAACAAATATTACTGAAATAAAAGAGTGCGTTATGCCCGATAATTCTGATCTAAAAAAAGCTGGTTTAAAGGTGACGGTTCCGCGTCTAAAAGTGTTGGGGCTGCTCGAAGCGTCGGATGGTCAGCACATGAGCGCAGAGGATGTATACAAAGCACTGCTAGAGTCGGGAGATGACGTCGGTTTGGCGACGGTTTATCGTGTACTCACTCAATTTGAGGCTGCAGGTCTTGTTCAGCGCAATAATTTTGAGGGTGGCCATGCCGTATTCGAGCTGGCGAGCGAAGAGCATCACGATCATATGGTCGATACCGAAAGCGGAGAGGTGGTCGAGTTTTATGACGAGATTATCGAACGGCGTCAGCATGAAATAGCCGCAGAACACGGTTTTGAGCTCGTTGATCATAGCCTGACGCTATACGTTAAAAAGAAACGTTAAGATAGCAATGCTATCGCGAGCTGTTTTAGATCCGTTGCTTATGTGAGCTTTAACATCTCGCGCGCATGCGCTTTCGTTTGATCCGTTATATCAATCCCGCCAAGCATTCTGGCCACTTCTTCCGTGCGCTCCTCATCATTGAGAGGGTCGACCGATGAATGCATTGTGCCATCCATGATCGATTTGCTGATGCGCAGGTGATGCTCTCCCTGAGAGGCGACCTGTGCCTGGTGCGTAATGCACATGACTTGACCATTCTTGCCGAGCTCTTTTAATAGTCGTCCAACAACCTCGGCAGTGCTGCCTCCAATTCCGACATCGACTTCATCGAAAATCATGCTCGGAACGGCTGAACGTTGTGCCAACACCACTTGTATCGCCAAGCTTATTCTCGAAAGCTCACCGCCGGATGCGATTTTGCCCAATGCGCGTGGCGGCTGGCCGGGATTGGTGCTGATCAAAAACTCAATGTCATCAATGCCGTGGATATTCGCATTACGCTCTTCATGTTGATCGATTTGCGTAACAAAGCGGACGTTCTGCATTGACATCATTTGAAGCTGTTCTGCTACCGTTTCCTCAAGAGAGATGGCGTGCTTCATACGGCTGTCTCGCAGCGCGTTAGCACGCTCTAGGAAGTTGTCTTTGAGCTGCCCGACTTCTTGCTCTAGCGATGACAGGTTCTGGTCGCCGCCCGATAAAGCGTTGAGCTCTTCGGCGAGCTTACGGTGGACGTCGTTTAGGGTTTCGGGCTGGCAACGGTGTTTGCGGGCGAGTTGGTATGCGGTGCTTAAGCGCTCTTCGATAAACTCTAAGCGGGTTGGGTCTTGTTCAAAGTCATCAACATAGCTCCTGAGCGTGTTCGATGCTTCTTCAACCTGTATGGACGCTTCTTCAAAAAGAGCGAGCGCTTCGCTTAAGGTTGGATCTTCGCTTGGTAAGTGGCTAAGTGCATTTTTAGCCCTTTGGATAAGGGCGCCCGCTCCGTGCTCATCATCAGAGATGCTGCCGAGTGCTTCATGCGCGCTTTGAATGAGCGCTTCTGCATTGCCCAGCTTTGCTTGTTCTTGCTCCAGTTGCTCTATCTCGCCTTCTTGAAGCGAGAGTGTGTCCAACTCATCGACCTGAAAGTTTAGAACTTGCAGTCGAGCTTCCGTTTCTTCTCGATTATTGATGAGCATTTCAAAATGCTTGGCCTTTGCCTGCCATGCCTGAAAGTGCGCCATTACTTCTTTTGTAAGTGCGTCATGACCGGCATAGTCGTCTAAGAGGTTGCGATGTTTTTCTTTCACCAAGAGACTTTGATGTTCGTGTTGACTATGGATGTCTATCATCTGTTCGCCAAGCGCTTTTATATCACTTAGAGGGCTCGGTTGACCGTTAATATAGGCCTTTGAGCGGCCTTCCGCTGTAATAACGCGGCGTAAAATACATTCTTCATCGCTGTCTAGATCGTGTGCTTCAAGCCAGGCTTGCGCGCTTGGTATTTCTTTTACATCAAAACTTGCGCAAATTTCTGCTTTTTTTTCGCCGTGTCGAACCATGCCAGAATCAGCTCTATCGCCGAGCGCTAAGCCGAGTGCGCCGAGGAGTATCGATTTACCTGCACCAGTTTCTCCGGTTAGAACCGTCATGCCCGCGTTTAGGTCTATTTCTATTTCGCTAGCGATCGCGAAGTTTTTAATGCTGAGATGGTTGAGCATAAGTAGCGTCGTTTTTGAGTGAGTGACATAAGTATCGATTTGGAAGGAGTTTAAATGCCGATGCGCTCGGTGGTAAAGCGTCATTGAGTGAACACGCAAAAAAATTAGCCACATTGAGAGTAAGGCCTTGAAAAAAAATACTGCGCCCCCACTTCGTCCTCCAGCATGCTGGATTATCCCAGCCAGACAATGACTTGTAATGTATTTGAGGAAACGCACGTGAGTGTTGAAGAAAACAACCCAGAGAACCAGCAAGAAGAGTTGGTAGCCGAAAACGAGGCTTTACAAGCTGCTGATGCAGAGACTGAAGATCGCGCGCCTGTTGAAGAGGTCCAATCTGAGGATGAAGACTGGAAGGCGAAAGCCGAGGTGTTGGCGAATGAGTTGGCTTCCCTGAAGGATGCAACGGTTCGCGCGCAGGCGGAGGCTCAAAATGTTCGTCGCAGAGCAGAGCAGGACGTAGAGAAGGCCCACAAGTTTGCGTTGGAAAAATTCGCAAAGGAGTTGCTGCCGGTCATTGATGGCTTGGAAAAAACCATCGAGGCGGAACAGGCAGCTGGCAACGAATCGACTCCTCTTTACGAGGGCGTCGAAATGACATTGTCGATGATGTTGGGTGCAGTGGGCAAGTTTGGTTTGGAGCAGGTGGACGCTGTGGGCTCGGCATTTGATCCT
>NZ_LWFT01000639.1:0-4014 GCF_001635105.1 Oleiphilus sp. HI0079 | reverse complement strand
AAAATATAACCAGTGGGCGGCCCAACATAGGCTGTGACCCCTGCATCGGCAAGGTGCTCTGCAAAGTCACCTCGCAGAAACCCGGGAGCCAATCCATTACTATGTGCCGCCGGAACGGTTGTGATTTGAACGCCGCCTTTACTCGTCATAGCGCCAAAGCGAACTAAGCGGCTTTTAGCCGCATCGCCACCTGCCAAAGCAAGTTGTTTAGCGAAAAATTTTGGCATTTCACTTCCGGTGATAATATCTGCTTCTTTAGCGACCGCAATTTTCACCGTGTTAGAGTCAGGTAGGGCGCTTATTTTAAACTCGGGTTTGGCACAACTGCCTTCATTTACGGCGGTTATATGCTTGTCGCCCACGTGGTCACGATGGACATGGCTAACCAGTATGGCGTCGATCTTCCCGAGCCGGGGATCATCACTTCCTGCCACAGTTCGGCCAGCATCCTAGAGGATGCGCGTGCCGTCTGGATCTTCGAAAATCAGTGCGCGGTCGAGACGGCAGAACTCTCCGTCATGACTGCCTAAAGGGGTCACCTTAACGGTATTTGCCAAAGCTAAATTGGATGCAAAAAGGCCCAAGACCGCTGCAGCGAGAACAAGAACGCGTTTCATCGAGTTAACCCCTTTGAGTCGTTTATTTTTTGTATTCGTGAGTTTACGCTCACTCATTTCGATTGGATTTGCAAGGGTTTAACCCGCTGGGCTGGGAGGAGCTCTGTGAAGGTCAACTGGTGTGCATGTCTAGTGTTACTGTTTAATCAGCGAGGCGGCCGACGTGGCGTTTCCTAATGCGCCGGCCTGCTTCGGCTGTTTCTGGATTGTTTGGTTGCAGTTAGAATTGGTTTCCTCCGCCACCTTCCGTTGGTACTTGGTAGGATTGGACGTGCCTGTATCAATCGCTGTCGGAAACGTCTATCGTACGCTTGCATGGCCTGAAGGCGTTCCTCCAGTGGCCCTTGCAGCGGGCTTGATGATCGGCATGCTCTATTTTGAAAGCACTATGCACTTGGTGTCTGGGTAGGTGTGTTGGTCGTTTTAGGAGGGTTATGGCTGACCAATACCAAAGCTAGAAGCAGTAAATCGGTCCATCAAGATCATTACCTAGAGTCTAATAACCTGCACCCTGAGTCTACTCTATCGTCATCCCAGACTTGATTCGGGATACTTAGTGATACAGGAGAAACATGAGGGAAAGCCCTATTTGCCATCACGTCAGTGATCTAGTATCACCCCATTTCTGTAGACACTTTTAAAATGTGAGAGAAGCAGACCTTAGAGTTCATAATAAATAATCTTAACCAGTCATAACGGGATGCTAGTGCGAATTGGTTCTACAACTCTGGAACGGTAATAGCTATCAATCTATTGCTAACCTAGCCGACGGTGCGAACCGAGCATGGCTTGAATACAGCCGAACGAATAATGTCGCTCAGACCCCTAACTTCTTCATCAATGGTCTGAAATTCAAGATCGAGGGGGCAGGTTTGAATTCAGGAGAAGCAATCTGGATTGATGATGTGTTAGTGACTGGAGAATAATGCCCCTGTCTAACTAGAACTTTCAAAGGATTGCGTTAGAGTGAGGATGATGTATCTGCTCTAACGCGATTACTTATTACTATCTGAAACTGTCAGATATACGAAAGGCCGCTCCTCTTGAAGCATCTAGCGCTAACGTTACAACAGTCTTTTTTATGTATATCGCAAACCAAAGTCTTTTGATCGGATTTGCACCAAACGGCAATGCATAAGCCTAGAGAATTGGAAGATCTATTTTGTCTAATCATGCTGGAACAAGTTCTGGGAAGTACCAGGGCTCGGCATGCTCCGGTATTTCCCAACGCAACGGAGAACGGGTGCTTGTTTCGCTGAGCAACCCTTCACCTTTCAGCTGTCCCAGCATTCTGCGTGCGGTGCGCTCGGACATTCCGCTCATTTCAATCGCCTGAGATCGCTCCAGTTCACCCTGTACAAAGGCGGTATGCAGCAGGATAGATGCAATAGATTTGAGCTCGCCCAATCCCTTCACGCGTCCATCATTGCGCGCCTGCACATATCCATTTATGCGTTTTCGAAAACTCGCCAGATCCAGAAGTTCACTGATGTAGCTCACTTGATCTATCGCACAATCGAGCATGAATTCGCAAAAGTTCATCAATGCGGATTCGCTGAGCTGTCCTCGACCATCAAAGTCACCCTTTCGCGGTGCATCGGCCGCGGCCAACTTACTTTTGTATATTGAGGACTGTCTAGCCAAACCGCGGCTTAAACACCACGCTCCCGTGCTATCCAAACCAGTAAGCTTGAGAGCAGCATCAGTGAACAATCGTCCGACCCTACCGTTTCCATCTGAAAACGGATGTATCCACGCGAATCGATGATGCGCGGCCATAATCGCAATGAGCTTACGATCACCTTGAAAATGATCAGGATGAAAGGTCTCGCAAAATCCGGTCATGAGATCCGATAGCTTTTCTGCATCCGGCGGTATGTGTCGGCCAACCTCAACAAGTGCTTGGCGATATTGACCGGGCACAACGACATCGATCACATTACCTTGACTATTTTTAAGCTCCCACAAACGTTCAGGTACGTTCTCATAGAACACACGATGAATGTTTTGGATGAATTCTGAGGAGAACAGGGTGTCCAGATCGAGTGACTGCTCGCTTAGCCATCTCTGGACATCCATGTGCGCTAATGATTCCTGTTGCAAGTCGCGTTTGGCAGGATCAGAAGAGTACTCGCCTCGTTGCGCGGCGCGTATCTCGTAGGGCCGAGTGGCATTACCCTCGATCAAATTCGAGTAGTAAGAGTTAGCCACCCGCATATGACGCTCAAGGGTTTCCGCTGTGATCGTAGACAACTGGCCACTCAACTTTGCCGATAGCGTGCTCAAGCGCATTGCTTTGTCGGGCAGCTCGGATTTGGCTAAAGCCGCATCGCTAGGGATGAATGGCGTAATATCAAGAATAGACATATATTGATTATAGCAGCCCAACTCTTTTGAACAAACAATAATGGCCGCTTTACTGGCCACTTTACTGGCCACTTTATAAAAATCATAACTATCTGATTATTCAAAACAAATCTGATCTTCATTGTTGTTCTGACGCTATATTTTGGCCGTTTCATTGGCCACTTTGTTGGCCAGACTAAAACTGTCACAGCATTTACCAACAAGTACCATCGATTATGGCAATTAACAATCTCTGCGGTAAGCGTTTCTTATCTCCTAAGAGAGCATAATATTTGCGAACCCATCGTCATATAGAAGGTTCGTAAGAACCCGTTTTCACTGAATACGTACTGAAATCCCGGCCATGGAATAAAGGAAAGCTGGCAGGGCTGAAACCGCCATTGAAACCGGCGCAAATTTGGTCGACCCGAATTCGACTCCAGATGGATAAACAGATCCGAGACCTAACTGTATTTAATTTAGCTCTGGATAGTAAATTACGCGAATGCGATATCGAAAGGTCTGTTAAGTCCGCTATTCACCAACAGCCCTTGTAATTTTGCCTCGATCGGCATGGCTGGTATTTGGTGAAAACCGTTGTCGTTGGAAGGCGCTCAAGATGCCTGCTTAGGATGAGGCGATGTCGTTATATCACCCGATAAAAGGTTCACTCTTTTTAATCACCAATCTGCTTAAATAACCGCCCCAATAGCGACAGAAATAAACAACGCTGCAGAAACGAGATCTAGCCTTCGTTGGTTTTTGGGCTTGGTGAATATGCCCGAAACGCTTTTCGCTGCAAGTCCGTAGGCAAGTTTGCACAAGCAATCGGCCACAAACCAGGAGCAAACGATGATGACCAGTTGGAGCAGAAGGTTGCCCTGGGGGGCGACAAATTGCGGCAGTAGGGCAATGAAGAAAAGGATGTCTTTCGGGTTGCTAATGCCCATCAAAAAAGCCTGATGAAATAGCGAGGTTTTGCTGTTAGGTTGCGGGTCGCTGTCTGGCTTGTCGGCACGGGGTTGCGCAGCTGCAGGCCGAATGAGTTTTA
>NZ_LWFT01000638.1:0-2255 GCF_001635105.1 Oleiphilus sp. HI0079 | reverse complement strand
ACGATGGAAGATATTGATAGCGAATAGTAGCTAGTTCAAGAAGTTTGAAAGCAAGCTTTTCCAGTCATCAATCCCGGTTTGCTCAGAATCTAGAAATTCAAAACCTACCAAATAGCCGTCGCGACAAGACTGAGTCCAACGAACCTCACCAGCAAGCCGGAAATTCTCTGTAAACTCGTCCAGATCGACAACCAAAGTATGTATTGCACCATTCTGCATGTCCTCATCGGCTAGAAGCTGCGCTCCCGTTGCGGACAAATCCAATACCTCGCAACGAATGATTTCTGGTAAAGCACTAGTGTCTGGCTCTGCTGAGGTCACTTCTACAAATATCTCACCGCTGCGATAGATTCTTGCTTCGCCGCGTCTTTCGTCATCACTAAAATATTGGGTCATGGTTTTCTTATAGGTGCCTTAGCTCAATACATTACTAATTGAGTATAGCCATAAGCGCGTTTTTGGCGCGATAAAACCCTATTTTTATGAATCATTCACGTAACACAACCCTAGACGTTGCAAAGCCGGCTTTATTGCTGCAACATCGTTGGCTAACTTAGATTTGTAACTTAAAACAATAACCTGTCGGTAGTAGACGATATTTAGTAGGTTAAAACCATGAGCACCGAATTAGACAACATCAACGTTGCTAGCCAAGAACTTCTTATCACTCCAGCACAACTTAAAAGCGATATTCCGCTTTCTGATAAAGCCAAAGAGACTATCCAACAAGGCCGCGATACTGTAAATCGCATTTTGGACCGAGAAGACAAACGTATTTTTCTCGTTGTGGGCCCATGCTCTATTCATGATGTAGACGCTGCAAAAGAATATGCACTGAAGCTAAAAGAGCTGTCAGACAAGGTAAAGGACACCCTTTACCTGGTTATGCGTGTCTATTTCGAAAAGCCGCGCACGACGGTTGGCTGGAAGGGTTTGATCAATGACCCACACTTGAACGACTCTTTTGAGCTCGAAGACGGTTTGCATATTGGCCGAAAGCTGTTGTTAGATATTGCTGAAATCGGGCTGCCAACTGCGACAGAGGCACTTGACCCGATCTCGCCACAGTACTTACAAGATACCATCTCTTGGTCGGCAATCGGCGCTAGAACCACAGAGTCGCAAACGCACAGAGAGATGAGCTCTGGACTTTCCGTAGCAATCGGTTTTAAGAACGGCACCGATGGTGGCCTAGGTGTCGCAATCAACGCACTGGGTTCGGTTGCCCACCCGCATAGCTTTCTAGGCATTAATCGCGAGGGGCAAGTTTCTGTGGTCCGAACGAAAGGCAACCCCTATGCTCACGTTGTACTTCGTGGGGGTGGTGGCAAGCCAAATTATGATTCGGTAAACGTAGCCCTTTGTGAGCAGGCCCTTGAAAAGGCCAATCTTGCGAAAAACATCATGATTGACTGTAGCCACGCGAATTCAAATAAAGATCCTGCGCTGCAACCTCTTGTTATGCAAGACGCCACAAATCAGATTATTGACGGCAACAAGTCGATTATTGGCTTGATGATTGAGAGTAATTTGAATTGGGGTAGCCAGTCTATTCCTGAAAACCTCCAAGACCTTCAGTATGGCGTTTCTGTCACCGACGCATGCATTGACTGGGAAACAACAGAAAAAGCCATTCTAGATATGCATACAAAACTCAAGGATGTGTTGCCAAACCGATAGAGAAGTAATTCTTATCGTAAAAGCCGCTCGCTTAGATTGCGTATTGACAGTCTTACGAGCGGCTTTCTTGCTTTAGCATGTGTTAAACAGCAGCTCTTTCGGTAACGTCTACCTCAGCTCGCTTGATACTGAGGTCTTCGATGTAACAGCGATCTTCAGCTTGCAATCCGGCACAGGCCACTTTTAGTGCTAACAAAGGCCCTTTAGTTTCGATTTCAACAAAGGATGAAAGCATCGAACTCGACTTGTCTTCGACCAATTGTTCTTCAACGAGCGCCACATGCTCTCCTGCCGCATCGGTATAGGACAGGCATAGTGTCACGAGGCGATTCTCATCGGACAAACCAAACCGTAACCACGCTGCCATATTGAAAGTGTATCGCTGCTTTCGTTTGCTGTGAATCGGTTCAACCTTCGACTTTGATTTAAGCCCTATTTTGACCTTACCTAACAAGCCACGCGTTGATTTTTTCGTTTCATCACCTGCTGATAGCTCAGGGTTATCTACACCAACTTGGCTTAGTGGAACAGCTTGTAGCTCTAGTAATCGAATCGCTGATCGGGGAAGAACACTC
>NZ_LWFT01000637.1:0-4813 GCF_001635105.1 Oleiphilus sp. HI0079 | reverse complement strand
GCCAATTTTTGGAACCACTTTTATCTCTTTCAGCACACCGCCAACACGATACTCGTAGAACGTTTTATTCTCTTCTTCACGAATAACAATGTCAGGCTGCTCACCAGTTCTGGGTTCCTCAGCATGGGTCACCGCACTCCAGATTGAGAGGCTAAACAGTAAGGCAAGAAATAAGTGTGCGCGTGAAGAGGTCATGGAATCCTTCTTATGAAAATCAAAACACGAGGGTTGTTGGTGTTTAAGGTTTAAGCTTGTGGCGTTTTTCCCTACTATAGCATGCTTTCAAAACCACAAAACAATTAGTGATTCAATGACCGCTACAGCCCCAGCCGTTCTCGTCGATGGTTCATCGTACTTATTTCGCGCCTACCATGCACTCCCGCCTCTAAACAACTCCAAGGGCCAGCCTACCGGAGCGATAAAAGGTGTCATCAACATGATTCGTCGCCTCGTTAGCGACTATCCCGAATCAAAAATCATTGTTGTCTTTGATGCAAAAGGCAAAAACTTTCGTCACGACATGTATCCCGATTACAAGGCCAATCGCCCTCCTATGCCGGAGGATTTGCGCAGCCAGATACAACCGATTCACGACATTATTAAGGCCATGGGCCTGCCTTTGCTCGTGATCCCAGATGTTGAAGCGGACGATGTTATCGGCACGCTTGCACGCCAAGCTACAGAACAGAAACTAGATGTTATCGTATCGACTGGCGATAAAGACATGGCTCAGTTGGTGACAGAGCATGTGACGTTAATGAACACCATGACCAACACCTTTATGGATGAACAAGGCGTTGTCGAAAAATTTGGCGTGAAACCATCTCAAATCATCGACTATCTTGCGTTAGTCGGCGACAGCGTAGATAACATTCCCGGCGTACCAAAGTGCGGCCCGAAGACGGCCGTTAAGTGGTTAGCACAATTCGAGTCACTAGATGGCGTGATGGAAAATGCAGACAAGGTTGGCGGCAAGATTGGCGAAAACCTTCGCAATGCACTTGAAATGCTACCGCTCTCCTACGATCTCGCCACGATTAAGTGCGATATTGAGCTCGAACAAGGGCTAGCAGAAATAGCCCATAACGAGCAAGATACTGACAACTTAAAAGCACTCTACACCGAGCTGGAATTCAAGTCTTTAATCACTGCACTAAATGGTAACAAGGGCGCAGAGAGCACTCCTTCTTCAGCGGCCACGCAAGCCAATGATTTCTCCCCTCAAGCCGCGAGTCCCATAATTCCAGATACCGTTCCGGCAAACTATGAAACGGTGCTAGACAAAACGGTATTCGAATCTTGGTTAGAAAAACTAAAAGCCGCGCCTTATTTCGCGTTTGACACCGAAACCACTAGTTTGGACTACATGGCAGCGCGCGTAGTTGGCGTGTCTGTTTGTTGTGTCGCGGGAGAGGCGGCATATATTCCGTTCGGGCATGATTACTTGGGCGCACCCGAGCAACTTGATCAGGACTATGTTCTTGCAGAACTAAAACCCATTCTTGAAGATGCGTCGATCAAAAAGCTCGGCCAAAACCTGAAGTATGATCGCAACGTGCTGATCAACCACGGCATCACGCTTGAAGGTATTGAGCACGACACGATGATTGAGTCCTACGTATTGAACTCAACAGGCTCCCGACATGATATGGACACCCTCGCTGAGAAATATTTAGGTCGAACAACCATTCACTTCCAAGACATCGCAGGCAAAGGCGCTAAGCAGCTTACCTTTAACCAGATAGATCTGGAAAAAGCCGCGCCCTATGCAGCCGAAGATGCCGATATTACCCTGCAATTGCACGAGGCACTGTTTCCTCAGCTTGAAGCGGAAACGGGTTTGCTGTCGGTTTACAGTGACATCGACAAACCGCTTGTGAGCGTTCTATCCAATATTGAAAGACGCGGTGCGAAAGTGGATGCGCACAAACTAGCGCAACAAAGCCAAGAGCTTGCGATGCGTATTAGTGAGCTGGAAAAAGAGGCATATGACCTAGCTGGCGAGGAGTTTAACCTCAGCTCACCGAAACAACTGCAAGCTATCTTTTTTGAGAAACTTGAGCTGCCGATCATCAAGAAAACACCAAAAGGACAGCCATCAACGGCAGAACCTGTTCTGCAAGAGCTGGCGCTTGATTATCCATTGCCCAAGCTGATTCTCGAACACCGGAGTCTTGCAAAGCTTAAATCAACTTATACCGATAAGCTGCCGCTTCTTATTAACAGCGGTACCGGGCGCATTCATACGTCCTATCATCAGGCAGTAACAGCAACAGGTCGTCTATCCTCTAGCGACCCCAATCTGCAGAATATTCCGATTCGTACCGCCGAAGGTAGACGCATTCGACAAGCTTTTATTGCAGAGAACGGATACAAACTGATTGCGGCGGATTACTCCCAGATCGAACTACGTATCATGGCGCACCTTTCTCAGGACAAAGGCCTTCTCGATGCCTTTGCCCATGGCGAGGACGTGCACAAGGCAACCGCCGCTGAAGTATTCGATGTCGCGGTAAACGAAGTATCTGATGACCAACGACGCAAAGCCAAGGCCATTAACTTTGGCCTGATCTACGGCATGTCTGCGTTTGGCCTGGCCAAACAAATCAATGTCGCTCGGGGAGAAGCGCAACAGTATATTGATCGCTACTTTGAGCGTTACCCTGGCGTACTTGATTATATGGACCGCATTCGCGAGCAAGCGCATAAAGACGGCTTTGTTGAAACGGTTTTCGGCCGCCGCCTTTACCTGCCGGATATCAATGCACGTAATAAAATGATGCAACAGGCTGCCGAACGAACTGCGATCAACGCGCCTATGCAGGGTACTGCCGCCGACATTATTAAGTTGGCCATGATCAACGTCGAGAAAGCACTTAACACGGCAGATGTGAACGCGCAGATGATTATGCAGGTCCACGATGAACTGATTGTCGAAGTTGCCGAGCCAGACGTTGAGCAAGTTGCAGCACTGCTTGAAAAAGAAATGATGGATGCAGCAAAGCTCGATGTACCGCTGATTGTTGAAGCCGGAATTGGCGACAACTGGGACGAAGCGCACTAAGCGTAAACCGATAACGCGGCGTGATAAACGCCTTATCGCTAAACACACTTATTTTTGATCAATACATAGGCGCAGAACATGACGACATATACCGCAATAAACTTAGTCAAACGTCCTAAACCGGGCCCGCTCACTGCCGATGTATTTGAGGTTGTTGAAAAACACGTGCCGACGCTCGGCCAAGGTCAAATCCTAATCAAGCAAACACATATGTCGCTAGATCCCGCTATGTTTGGGTGGATGAGCGCAGACACCGAGAGTTATATCCCGCCTGTCGAGCTTGGCACGGTCATGCGTAGCTCGGGCGTTGGTGAGGTGATCGCGAGCGAAAACTCAAAGTTTGAAGTGGGTGATCGCGTGATGGGTATGATGGGCTGGCAGGAATATGTGCTTAGTGACGGCCAAGGCATCAACAAAGTACAAGCGGGTGTATCGGATGAAGTCGTACTCTCGGTTTTTGCGCTGCCCGGCCTAACCGCGACACAAGGGCTTTTTAACGTTGGCAAACCTAAAGCTGGCGAAACGATCATCGTCACCGGCGCAGCTGGGTCTGTTGGATCATTGGTTGGCCAGCTTGCAAAAGCGGAAGGCCTTAATGTGATCGGCGTTGTTGGCACAGACGAAAAGGCCGACTGGATTGTGAACGAACTGGGCTTTGACGGCGCGATCAACTACAGAACAGAAGACCCAGGCCCGCAACTCGATAAACTCGCTCCCAAGGGGTTTGATTTGTTTTTTGAGAACACCGGTGGGCCGATCCAAAACCTCATTTTCGAGCGAATGAACGCGCATGGGCGTGTTGTTGTTTGCGGCATGATCGCCGACTACAACAAGGCAAAACCAAGCCCAGGGCCAAACTGGATCCCAATCATCAAAAAACGTCTGACGATTCAAGGCTTCACGATGCCCGATCACTTCGCCGAAGTACCGAGCTTGTTAGCAAAGCTCACACCTTATGTGATGGCAGGACAGATCAAGCACCGTGCACATGTTCTTGAAGGCTTGGAATCAGCCATTGAAGGTTTGAATTTATTCTTTACTGGCGAGAACAAAGGTAAGCTCATCGTTAAGCTGTAAGCTTGGCAAGGAAGAGCGAAACGGCTTCGCAGCCATGAGTGAAACAAGCTGCGAAGCTATTCTGAGCAGATCACGACTGCTCGCGCTTTTGTGTACTCTGTTGGCCTTCGGGGGCTCTCCAGGGTACGCGACTCAGTTTACTGAAGCTCGAACGTCTCCGTATCATTAAGACCGTTGTGTCTAAGCGCCTCCGTGCTGCCATCGCGGCCCGTGTCACTATCTGCCGTTGAGCCAAAGTTGAGGTTGCTAAGCCCTAAGGTCCCGCCACTTAAACGTCGAATCGTATAAAGCGTGGTGCCGTTTTCGGTTAAATTGAATCCGAGAACCTCATTGCCATCGTTGTCAGTAAGTGAATTCCCGTTCTGGTATGTCAAAGCGTCGGCCATCGTCGTTTGCGCCGCGCCACTGCAATCACCTGCGGCAAATGTTTCGGTTGTTTTAGTTACCGATCCGTTGTCGAACGCATATGTCACTTTGCTGCCGGCCCCATCGCATCGTGCGTAGGTTTGACCGCTGAGAATATCTATATCAACGGAATTTGCGGGGTCATCGCTACTGCAACCTGCCACTAAAATAGAACTAAGACATAGTGCCGATAGTGTAAACACCTTCATACTAAGCTACCTAGTGTGCTCTCAATGTAAACTTGCTTCTGTTAACGTTGCCATAACC
>NZ_LWFT01000636.1:0-2755 GCF_001635105.1 Oleiphilus sp. HI0079 | reverse complement strand
ACCTCGAGAGAGGAATGTTTTTATAATTTCAACCAAAATAATTTGGAGATAATAAATGAGCGTATTAGTCGGCAAGCAAGCACCTGACTTTACAGTACCAGCAGTACTAGGTGATGGTTCAATCGTGGACGAGCTTACTCTTTCAGAAGCAATCAAGGGTAAGTACGGTTTGGTTTTCTTCTACCCGTTGGACTTCACTTTTGTTTGTCCTTCTGAGTTGATCGCGCTTGATCACCGTATGGATGATTTTAAGGAGCGTGGAGTTGAAGTAATCGGCGTTTCTATCGACTCCCACTTTACACACAACGCATGGAGAAACACTCCTGTTGATAAAGGCGGTATTGGTGCTGTTCGTTACACCCTAGCTGCGGATATGAATCACGACATTTGTAAAGCATACGATGTGGAGTCTGAGGGTGGTGTAGCATTCCGTGGTGCATTTCTCATCGACAAAGAAGGCATGGTTCGTTCGCAAATCGTCAATGACCTTCCATTAGGTCGTAATATGGATGAATTAATTCGTTTGGTTGATGCACTTCAATTCCACGAAGAGCATGGCGAAGTATGCCCTGCAGGCTGGAACAAAGGCGACAAAGGGATGGATGCTTCTCCCGACGGTGTTGCTAAGTACCTTTCAGAGAATGCTGAAGGTTTATAAGTCTTAGCGTTAAGACAAAAAAGCCGAGCGTTTAGCTCGGCTTTTTTGTTACTGGCTGAATGATCTATTTTGCATTAGCTGCGCTTAGTATGTTATCGGCCAACCGCCTAGGGTTTTCCATTTATTGATGATCGTGCAGAAAAGTTCGGCTGTTTTTTCAGTATCGTATTTTGCGGAGTGGGCCTCATGACCGTCAAAATCGATTTTGGCTGCAGCGCATGCTTTTGCAAGTACAGTCTGGCCAAAGGCCAATGCCGAAAGTGTATTGGTATCAAAGCTAGAAAAGGGATGGAATGGATTGCGTTTTATTTCAGCTCGCTCTGCTGCTGCGAAGACAAAACCGTGGTCAAAAGAAGAGTTATGGCCAACCAAAATGGCTCTTGTGCATCCGGTGCTTTTAACGGCTCTTCTAATCGGCGTAAAAATTTTGTCCAATGCGACCTTTTCAGGTTGTGCATTTCTATAAGGGCAATGAGGGTCTATACCTGTAAATTCAAGCGCTGACTTTTCGAGGTTAGCTCCTCTGAACGGCTCAACGTTGCAGTGCACAGTCTCTTTCCTATAGAGATTACCATCACTGTCCATATCAAGAATGACGGCTGCAATTTCGAGCAAGGCATCTGTCTTGGAATTGAACCCTGCTGTCTCTACATCGATCACAACGGGAAGAAAACCGCGAAACCGTGATGCTATGGAATGAGAATTGCTATCTTCGTTATCATTACAATCGTGTTCTGGGGAATTTAGGTCTGACACGCTTTATCCTTACTACCGTCACTCGCATAGACGAGTATAACAGAGCTATATTGATATTTGATGCGTCCGAGGCAAAGAATTGCCTGTATCGGCGTAATGCTGCCATATGAAGAAGGGATGACCGTTGTTGAAGAATGCCGTTTTGACACTTATAGGTCTCGTGCTATCTAGTCAAAGCTTCGCTGAACAAGAGCAAGAGCTTCGATTTCTAGCGCCTATTGACCGCAGTGAGTGGTATATATCTACTTCAATTTTTGAGTGCAGTATTATTCACGAAATTCCTCGTTACGGGCAGGGGATTTTTTATCATGAGGCTGGCGAAGAGCTCTTTTTCTATTCGCAGACAACGTCCAATCCAATGAAGCCGGGTGAGGCGGCGCTCGTTATCGAGGCTTCATCTTGGCGTCCAGGGAATGTCGTGCGTGATCTTGGCTATGCCAAAGTGGTTGATAGCGATAAGCCGATCTCTGTAGAGAGCCGTCGAGCGCAAGATATGATGAAGGGTTTGCTTGAGGGTATGAGCCCTACATTTACTCGACAAGCTTGGTATAGCAATGCATCGGTTCGTTTGTCGTTAAATAGCATTGGTTTTGCTAGCGTTCATGGCGCGTACCTGGATTGTATCTCCTCGCTTCTTCCAGTGAACTTCAGGCAAGTCGAGAGGACACGTGTCCATTTTGAGGTCGACAAATCGATTTTGTTGTCGAGTGACAAAAAGAACCTCGACATGGTTGTTTTATACGTTAAAGCCGATAGCACAGTGACGGCAATATACGTGGATGGTCATACCGATTCTTCGGGCAGACGTATTTATAACCGCCGACTATCAAAAGAACGCGCAGAGACAGTGACTCGTTATTTAACGAGCAAGGGTGTTAACGCCGATATGATTCAAACGCGTTATCACGGAGAGCGTTACCCGGTTGCCGATAATACCACCGTGCCCAATAAAGCGAAGAACCGACGCAGTACTGTTCGACTTGTTCGCGGTGAAAGCCTTTCTATGCCGACAAAAGAAGCCCCCGAGGGCGAGCTGAATTAGACATCGTCCTTGGTTGTTTTTCGGACGCCTTTTTCAGTAGAATACGCACCCCCTATATTTAGCGAACTCTATTACGGCACTTGGAGCATTTATGTCGAAGATAAACAAGGTTGTTTTGGCCTATTCTGGTGGTCTGGACACTTCCGTTATCGTCAAATGGTTGAACGAAGAGTACGGCTGTGAAGTCGTAACTTATACTGCAGACCTTGGTCAGGGCGAAGAAGTTGAGCCAGCCCGGGCGAAAGCCGAAGCGCTAGGTGTAAAAGAAATTTACATCGAAGACGTACGTGAAGAGTTCG
>NZ_LWFT01000635.1:0-3212 GCF_001635105.1 Oleiphilus sp. HI0079 | reverse complement strand
GGATATGCGCGATCGAGAAGGGATTGCTCAGGTGGTGTTTGATCCGGATACCGAGGAGAGCTTTGCTGCCGCAGACAGAGTAAGAAGTGAGTATGTCCTGCAAATCAAAGGTTTCGTGCGTGCCCGCCCTGAAGGCACGATTAACGAAAATATGTCTACCGGTAAAATTGAGATTCTTGGTAAAGAGTTGACGGTTTTGAACGCTGCAGAAACGCCACCGTTTCCGCTTGATGAGTATGTAGATGTTGGTGAGGAAACACGTCTTAAATATCGCTTCATGGATCTTCGCCGTCCTGAGATGCTCAATAAACTCATGTTCCGTTCTAAGGTTACAAACTTTATCCGTAACTTTATGGATAAGGAAGGCTTCATGGATGTTGAGACGCCTATCCTAACGCGTGCGACGCCAGAAGGTGCGCGTGATTATTTGGTGCCAAGCCGAACTCACCCAGGAAACTTTTTTGCGCTTCCTCAGTCTCCTCAGCTTTTCAAGCAGCTATTGATGGTGTCTGGTGTTGATCGCTACTACCAAATTGCAAAATGTTTCCGCGACGAAGATCTTCGAGCTGATCGTCAGCCTGAATTTACTCAGGTGGATGTTGAGGCATCTTACATGTCTGAAGATGAGATTATGGGTAAGATGGAGGTGCTTGCCGGCTCCATGTTTAAAGAGCTGCTAGGTGTAGACTTGGGCGAGTTTCCGCGAATGCCATACTCCGAAGCAATGAGTAAGTACGGAAGTGACAAGCCGGACCTGCGTATCCCATTAGAAATTGTTGATGTTGCGGATTTGATGGCGAGTGTCGACTTTAAAGTGTTTGCTGGCCCTGCAAAAGACCCTAAGGGGCGTGTAGCTGCACTCAAGGTTGGCGGCGGCGCTGAACTCTCGCGAAAGAAAATAGATGAGTACACCAAGTTTGTCGGTATCTACGGCGCGAAAGGTTTGGCATGGATCAAGGTTAATGAGCTAGAGAAAGGGGCGGAAGGCCTTCAGTCTCCAATAGTTAAGTTTCTTGGTGAAGACGTTGCTTTGGCCATTATGGAGCGGTTGGGCGCAGCGAATGGTGATATCGTCTTTTTTGGTGCTGATAAAGAGAAAGTTGTAAATGAGGCGCTCGGAGCGCTTCGCTGCAAAGTTGGTGAGGATCTCAATCTTTACACTTGTGAGTGGGCTCCGATGTGGGTTGTGGACTTCCCAATGTTTGAAGAGTTAGACGGCGGTGGCTTAACGGCTATACACCATCCGTTTACAGCGCCATCTTGTACGCCTGAAGAGTTACGTGCAGCGCCGGAAAAGGCGCTGTCACGTGCGTACGATATGGTACTTAACGGCACCGAGCTTGGTGGTGGATCTATTCGTATTCATGATGGCGAGATGCAAAGCACCGTTTTTGACATTTTGGGAATCGATGCAGACGAGCAGAGAGAGAAGTTCGGCTTCTTGCTCGACGCGCTGAAGTTTGGTTGTCCGCCGCATGGCGGCTTGGCCTTCGGTCTGGATCGCTTAGTTATGCTAATGACAGGTGCGACATCGATTCGCGAGGTTATTGCTTTCCCGAAAACTCAAAGCGCGACAGATGTATTGACTAAAGCGCCTGGAGAAGTGGATAAGAAGCAGCTTCGTGAATTGAGTATCAAACTGAATCTTCCAGAGAAGGCGAAGGAAAGCTCAGAGGGATAATTCGTTATGGCAGGTCATAGTAAATGGGCGAATATTCGCCACCGAAAAGCGGCACAAGATGCAAAGCGCGGAAAAGTATTTACTAAGATCATTCGAGAGCTGGTAGTCGCCGCCAAAGATGGTGGCGGCAATATCGATGACAACCCCCGTTTGCGCGCCGTCGTTGATAAAGCTCTTGGCGCGAACATGAAGCGCGACACCGTCGACAAAGCGATTGCTCGTGGCTCTGGCGGGGGTGAAGGCGATAACTACGATGAGCTTACCTACGAAGGCTATGGTCCCGGTGGTGTGGCGGTTTTAATCGAGGCCATGACAGACAATCGTAATCGAACAGTGGCTGAAGTGCGTCATGCTTTCAGTAAGGCTGGGGGCAATTTGGGCACTGACGGCTCCGTAGCTTATCTTTTTAGCAAGCTAGGCTCACTGCTCTTTGATGCGGGCGTTGATGAGGATCTGCTTCTCGAAACTGCTCTTGAAGCCGGGGCGGAAGATGTTGCGGAGCAGGAGGATGGTTCGTTTGAGGTGGTTACCGCTCCAGGTGATTTTATATCAGTCAAAGAGGCGCTTTTGGCAAAGGGGTTGAAAGCCGAGCGATCAGAAATTGCGATGGTCGCATCCACTAAGGCAGAGCTTGATCTCGACGGCGCGGAGAAAATTTTGCGCTTGATTGATGTCCTAGAAGACCTTGATGATGTCCAAAACGTCTACACTAATGCAGATATTTCAGACGAAGTAATGGTGCAGCTAGACTAGCCTTTCCGTCTGGCTGCAGTGAACTAAAAGGGCGAAAGCCCTTTTTTTGTGCGTGTTTGTTTTGTAAAAGCTTCGTTGGACGTCTCTCCTGTCTGTTATGTAATGGCGTTTACACTTCTGCGCTTTTAAACTGCCAAGCAAATCCCGTTGAGCATTTATATGTCTGTCATCTTAGGTATTGACCCAGGTTCGCGCTTAACCGGCTATGGCGTGATTGATTTTCGCTCCGGCAAAAGCACCTATATTGCGAGTGGTTGTATCCGCGTTAATGGCGATACCTTGGCTGATAAGTTGGGCCTTATTTATCGTGGGGTGACGCAATTGATCCAGCAATATGACCCCGATGAGTTTGCAATCGAGGACGTCTTTATGGCGAGGAATGCAGATTCTGCATTAAAGCTTGGTCAGGCCCGCGGAGCGGCGCTTGTTGCAGCAAATATAATGGGCTTGCCAGCGAGTGAATATGCTGCGCGTAAAGTTAAGCAGGCGTTAGTTGGCAAGGGTTCGGCCGATAAAGCGCAGGTGAAGCATATGGTTGTACATCTGCTGGGCTTGAATGCAGATCCTCAGGCTGATGCAGCGGATGCGCTAGCGATCGCACTTTGTCATGCTCATATGCAGCAGAATCTAATTCGAATAAGCGGTGCTTCAAAAAGTCGTCGCGGTAGAGTGAGTTAATTATGATTGGAAAGATAAAAGGTTTGCTTGAGGCTAAAACGACTCATCAGGCTTTGATTGATGTAAATGGCTTATGCTATGAGCTGGAAGTGCCGATTAG
>NZ_LWFT01000634.1:0-1132 GCF_001635105.1 Oleiphilus sp. HI0079 | reverse complement strand
ACATAGATATAGTCATGTTCAACCAGCCTCGATTAATGGCCGGATTTTATTCTGATTCAGCTAAAGGGACTCGAGAAGCCCTAGAAAAAGTGGCTGAATTCGCATCGAACAAGGTAACTTTCGACATACCTACAGAAAAGAATAAATGGACTAGGTTAAAGCTAATTGTTAGCAGCTTATTATCACGTATGCCTTACACTATAAAATGGCTTGAGTCCGAGAATGTATTCCAGACTCTAAACCAACTCACAGCTGACAATGAATATGACCTGATTCATTTTGACACCGTATCTCTCGACCCTTTCTATAGCGCCATTCTAGCTGGAAAGAACAAATCGACCATTGTGATGGATCATCACAATATCGAGTCACATATGATGACCAGAAGAGCTCAAAAAGAAGAAAACCTTCTTAAGCGAATATATTTTAAATGGGAAGCCATAAAGCTCACAAAATATGAACAGACAGAGCTAAACAAATACCACGCACATGTCACATGCTCGGATGATGACACGAAGCGCCTGACGCAGCTAGTTCCGAACGCACTCATTCGAACTATTCCTAACGGAATAAGTTTGTCTGACGTGTCGCGTGACTATGCACCGAAAGACAATACAATTCTATTTGTCGGTGGGCTGTCGTGGTACCCAAACTTAGAAGGCGTTCAGTTTATCATCGAGCAAGTAATACCTTTACTCAAAGCGAACAATGTACGATTTCATTTTAAGGTGATCGGCGAAGGCGCATCTGAGAAAATTAAAGAAAAGTACAGAGACACCCCAGAAGTGCAGTTTTTAGGCTTCGTGGATAGCTTAGTTGAGCATTACTCCAGTGCTTCAGTTATTGTTGCCCCCATCTTCGATGGCGGAGGGACTAAGTTAAAAGTGCTCGACGCCTTGGCGAATAATGTTCCGCTAGTAACAACAACTCTAGGATGCGAAGGCATAAAACTAACTCATGAGAAGAACTGCCTAATAGCTGATACAGCAACACAAATAGCCTCGAATGTGCAAAGAATATTCGAGGACGAAAGACTGGGGCAGGAACTGACTAAGAACGGTTATCAAATAATCGAAGAGCAATATTCTTATGAGAAAGTGGGGGAGCAGCTATGCAACTTCTATAAGAACTT
>NZ_LWFT01000633.1:0-2143 GCF_001635105.1 Oleiphilus sp. HI0079 | reverse complement strand
GCTGACAACAAATCCATCTTTAGTTACGATTTTCTTTCCACACGCCAAACCACTTTGCTGCTGCNATGCAAGCGACAAGCTATCAACACAAGCATACTCATTCAGCTGCTCATTTAAGACGTCGACTCCCGCAACTTTGCTCGCCAAAGACCCTGGAAGCGGTTCAACCACTGAAGCGCCTTCCAAAAACACGGTAAACGACTCTTTTGTAAACCCCGATAACTCCGAACCGATGAAGCTCGCCTCTTGAGCGAGATAAGAACTTAGCACTCCACCCAAAACAGACTCTGCAACCACCCCCCACTCGGGAGCAATCTGAATACAGTCTATAAGAGGCTTTAATTCCTGCGCACTGGCAAACTCCTTAAAGCTAGACTCTACTGTAGCTCTCGCATCCTGCTGAATCGCATCCAGTGACGACAACGCAGCTTTATCACTTGCAAGTAAGCTTCGCGACTCCGATATCGCCTCCTCCAATTCGCTTAGCTTCGCTTTATCTAACAGCAGTTGCTGCTCAATGGATTCTGCCTCAACTTTGGTTTGCCCAATTTGCGCATCTATTTCAGCAAGTTCTGCATCTCCGCATTCATCACCGAGCGAACCACTCTGCGCATCAAGCTGAGTTTGTTCCTGACTTAATGAAACCAAGCGGTCATTGTATTGCTGAATGCGCGCCTCTAACTGTGATACCTGTGCCTGACTTGATTCGGCATCGCTGCGCGCTTGCGCATACGCTTCCTGTAAGCGCTCATTACCTTGCAGCCATTCCTGAAAGCGCGACTCAGCCAACTCCACCCGCTCCAACTGAACCTCTTGCTGTTCAACAAGCAATTCCAGCTCAGGCGCCATTTCTTCAACTTCAAGACTACGATCCTGTAACTCTTCTGACAAAAGACGCTTTCGCTCCTCAGAGCGACGAATATCATCACTGATTCTTAGCTTTTGCTCTGCGGCGCGCTCGGCCTTCTCGCGCTCAAACTTCAACTCTTGCTCAAACTTGGCTATTTCAGCACCTGACTGATAATAGCTGGCCTGCAGTGCTTGAAACCCCTCAATTGTCTCTTCGAGCTCTGCGCGCGCTGCCTCGATTTTCGACTGGCCAGTTGCTTTCTCTAATACCGAAAGCTCTATACTTTCCTCTAGCGACGCGCACTGCTTGCTGTGCTCTTCACGCGCAACCGAAAGCGCATTCCAATCAATCGCAGCCAACAAAGCCCCTGTTTTTCGCTCTTGCGCTTTGTACTCTTTATAACGCTCAGCTGCCGATGCCTGACGCTTTAACGTCGCAAGTTGCTTGCCTAACTCTTCGCGAATATCAGACAGCCGATCTAAATTCTCCTGAGTTCGCCGCATACGATTTTCTGTTTCTCTGCGACGCTCTCTATACTTGGAGATACCCGCCGCCTCTTCCAGGTAGACGCGCAACTCCTCTGGCTTGCTCTCAATTAAGCGAGATATCATCCCTTGCTCAATAATGGCGTAGCTCCGCGGCCCCATGCCAGTTCCAAGAAAAATATCGGTCACGTCTCGACGTCGGCACTTGGAACCATTTAGAAAATACTGAGACTGTCCTTCTCGCGTTACCTGGCGCTTGATCGATATCTCGCTAAACGCAGCAAATTCACCAACTAACTGCCCTTCGCTATTGTCAAACAAAAGCTCAATCGAAGCCCTACCAACCGGCTGGCGATGCGTAGAGCCGTTAAAGATAACGTCCGTCATCGACTCCCCACGCAAATGCTTCGCAGAGCTCTCTCCCATGACCCATCGCACGGCGTCAATGACATTGGATTTTCCGCAACCGTTAGGACCCACGATCGCTGTCATATTTGTAGGAAAAGGCACAACTGTCGAGTCAACAAAAGACTTAAAGCCGACCAATTTGATGGATTTCAAACGCATTAAAAAACGATTACCTGAAGGTTTTTGTTATTACAAGTTGCTAGCAATGTTGCGCAAAACAACCCTTGCTTGCAAGCAGAATAAACTTCCTCTAGCACCGGCGGCGACGCCGTCATTTTTTTGACCGCAACCTTCAAAAACATCAAGAAAGATGTCAGAAGGCCGTCACAGCACCCCAAAAAACCATTTAAGCCTTTGTTTTTATAGCTCATTTTATTCTTGGCACACCGCTCGCTTAACA
>NZ_LWFT01000632.1:0-2841 GCF_001635105.1 Oleiphilus sp. HI0079 | reverse complement strand
AGAACGATATTAAGGCTGATCCTGCAAAAGTTGACGAGAAGATCCAGGAAATTGCGTCGACTTACGAAACTCCGGAAGAGGTTGTTACACATTACAATCAGGCAGAGAACCGTTCTCAGGTCGAGGCCGTAATTGTAGAAGATGCTGTTGTAGACTTGCTGCTGGAAAAAGCGAAGGTCAAAAAGAAGAAAATGTCCTATGAGGATGCTGTGAAAGCGGCAAACGCGCAAGGTAAATAATTTAAAGCGCGAGCCTGAAGAAGACGTTTTTTTCAGCTACACTTAAAAACAGCCGGTGATTCACCGGCTGTTTTTGATTTAGGGCTTGAAAAATGCCCGACTAACCACGATGTATGGTAAGGAAGAAACTAATGAGCAACAGGGGTTCTATGAGCGATTCACCAACAGTTATTACGAATAGTGGCCTTGTGCCTATGGTCATTGAGCAGACTGCTCGTGGTGAGCGTTCTTTCGATATATATTCGCGTCTTCTAAAAGAGCGTGTGATCTTTCTTGTAGGTCAAGTCGAAGATCATATGGCTAATCTTGTAGTCGCCCAGTTGCTGTTTTTGGAGTCGGAAAATCCCGACAAAGATATCCACCTCTACATTAACTCTCCTGGTGGGTCCGTGACGGCAGGGCTTTCCATTTATGACACGATGCAGTTTATAAAGCCTGATGTGTCTACTCTATGTATCGGTCAAGCGTGTAGCATGGGCGCCTTTTTGTTGACTGGCGGGGCAAAAGGTAAGCGCCATTGTCTTCCGAATGCAAGGATGATGATTCATCAACCTTTGGGCGGATATCAGGGGCAGGCGACTGACATTGAGATACATACGAAAGAAATTCTTACGATTCGTGACAAGCTGAATCGTATTATGTCTCATCATACTGAGCAGGACTTAGAGACCATCGCGCGCGATACAGATCGTGACAATTTTATGGATGGTTCTGCTGCAGTTGATTATGGTTTAATTGATTCAATCATCGATAAGCGATAGTAGTCTTTTGATTGATTCCCTGGCGATGTCAGTGAGCATGGAAGCGCTGATACAGGCATCGTAAGTAACATTCAGGAATAGGAATAGAAATGTCTGACGATAAAAACGGCAAAGGCGAAGATAACGGCAAGCTACTTTACTGCTCTTTCTGCGGGAAGAGTCAGCACGAGGTGCGCAAACTCATAGCAGGCCCTTCAGTATTTATTTGCGATGAGTGTGTGGATCTTTGTAACGATATTATTCGTGAAGAGATTCAGGAAAGCACAACAGAGGAAAGCTCTGATCGTTTGCCTGTGCCGCAGGAGATCAAAACGACTTTAGACGATTATGTGATTGGTCAGGATCGAGCGAAGGTGGTTCTTTCTGTAGCTGTTTACAATCACTATAAGCGTTTGAAGTACAGCGGTGGTAAGAAAGCGGATGTCGAGCTTGGCAAGAGTAACATATTGCTGATTGGTCCAACCGGTAGCGGTAAAACTCTGTTGGCAGAGACATTGGCTCGCCTCCTTAATGTTCCATTTACGATTGCTGATGCAACGACGCTTACGGAAGCGGGTTATGTAGGTGAGGATGTCGAGAATATCATTCAGAAGCTCCTCCAGAAATGCGACTATGACGTTGATAAAGCGCAGCGTGGTATCGTCTACATAGATGAGATCGACAAGATTTCGCGTAAGTCCGACAATCCATCCATTACGCGTGATGTTTCTGGTGAAGGTGTTCAGCAGGCCTTGCTCAAGCTAATTGAAGGTACTGTTGCGTCTGTTCCTCCCCAGGGAGGGCGCAAGCACCCTCAGCAAGAGTTCTTGCAGGTAGATACATCGAATATTTTGTTTATTTGTGGCGGAGCCTTTGCTGGCTTGGATAAAGTCATTCAGGATCGGTCTGAGAAGAGCAGTATCGGATTTAGTGCGACAGTGAAAAGCAAGGAGGCAGAGAAATCAGTTGGTGAGACTCTGCAGGACGTTGAGACAGAAGATTTGGTTCGTTATGGCTTAATACCTGAGTTTGTTGGTCGTTTGCCTGTTGTAGCCACGCTCAATGAGTTAGACGAAGATGCATTAATGCAGATTCTGACTGAGCCTAAGAACTCGCTCACCAAACAGTATCAGCAGCTCTTTGAAATGGAAGGTGTTGAAGTTGATTTTCGAGAAGATGCATTGCGCGCTGTGGCCAGAAAGTCAATGGAGCGTAAAACTGGTGCTCGTGGCTTGAGATCGATTCTAGAAAATGTGTTGCTGGATACGATGTACCACATACCCTCAGAAGACGGTATTAGCAAGGTTGTTGTTGATGAAAGTGTGATTGATGGTGATTCTGATCCGATTCGCATTTATGACAATAAAGATCAGGCCAAGGCTGTCCCAGAGGGATAGTGAGAAGCATTGCTGTCAAAAGCCCAGCTCATTGAGTTGGGCTTTTTTGTTTGGCATAGAGAAAACTTGGAATAGTTGAGCGTGCCTCCTTGTAAATAAAAAGTAAGACCCTATTTACAAAGTAATGCCGCGAGTAGGAGAGATAAGAATGAGTGATGCAGAAGTAAAGAAAGCGAGCGATAGTTTGTTATTGCCTATGTTGCCATTACGAGACGTCGTCGTCTTTCCGTCTATGGTAGCTCCTTTGTTTGTAGGTCGCGAGAAGTCAATTCTTGCTCTAGAAGCTGCGATGGAAGCGGACAAGCAATTGTTGCTCGTCACCCAGAAAGATGCTGGTCACGATGATCCGGGCCTTGATGAGCTCTATGGTGTCGGTACTCTAGCAACCATATTACAGATGTTGAAACTACCTGATGGCACTGTGAAGGTATTGGTTGAGGGAGAGAAACGCGTGGTTATCGATTC
>NZ_LWFT01000631.1:0-1989 GCF_001635105.1 Oleiphilus sp. HI0079 | reverse complement strand
TAGAGTGATTGATTTAGCTTACGAGTAGAGGAAAACATGAAAGCAGCAGTGAAAGCACTATTCGCACTTGTGTTGAGTGCAGGTGCAACAAATGCTCTAGCAAGTGGTGGCGAAGTCACCATGCTGGATCTAACCGCGACCTGGTTGGGTGGTTTGTCGATTTTGATTTTTGTCTTGGCCTACATGCTGGTTATCGGCGAAGAGTTTTTGCATCTGCGTAAGTCCAAGCCGGTCATGGTGGCTGCGGGCATCATATGGGTGTTCGTTGCGATCTCCTACAACATGGCGGGCGATACGACGAGTGCGCATACCATGATTCAGCATAATATCCTCGAATACGCCGAACTGTTGCTCTTTCTACTTGCTGCGATGACCTACGTAAACACAATGCAGGAACGTAATGTATTTGCTGCTCTGCGCTCGGTGCTGGTCTCTCGGGGTTATTCATTAAAATCTATCTTCTGGATTACCGGCTTACTGGCCTTCTGTATTTCTCCCATCGCGGATAATCTAACGACGGCATTGGTCATGGCGGCGGTCGTTATGGCGGTTGGTGGCGATAACAAGACTTTTATCGGCATGGGCTGTGTGAATATTGTTATCGCAGCAAATGCGGGTGGTGCTTTCAGCCCGTTTGGTGACATCACAACACTTATGGTTTGGCAGAAAGGTAAGGTCGAGTTTCTCGGGTTTTTTGCGTTACTTGTGCCGGCCATTGTTAACTGGCTTGTGCCGGCAATTCTCATGTCGTTGTTTTTACCAAAAGGGCAACCAGAGGGGGTTACCGAAGAAGTAAGAATCAAGCGTGGCGGAGTCACTGTTATCTTCCTTTTCTTAGGCACAATTGCAATGGCAGTTACATTTCATAGTGCGCTCCATCTTCCGTCCATGGTCGGTATGATGACGGGTTTAGGGGTACTAAAACTTTACGGTTACTACCTGAAGCTGAAAGGCGACTTGCCGCACGATACGATCGAGCAGCACGCGGGATCCAGTGAGGCTCACTCAGAAGGGCAGTTCGATATTTTCGATCAATTACAGCGCGCCGAATGGGATACCTTGATGTTCTTCTATGGCGTGGTGTTGTGTGTCGGTGGTCTAAGTGCTTTTGGCTATCTCAATCTCGCTTCGGTATTTATGTATCAGGAAATGGGCACCAGTTGGGCGAATATCTTGGTCGGTATTCTGTCAGCGATTGTCGATAACATTCCTGTGATGTTTGCTGTGTTGACGATGGATCCAAGCATGTCGATTAACCAATGGTTGCTTGTAACACTCACCGCCGGTGTTGGTGGTTCATTGCTGTCGATCGGCTCGGCTGCCGGTGTTGCGCTTATGGGGCAGGCACGAGGCATGTATACGTTCTTTGGGCATTTGAAGTGGACTTGGGCGATTGCGCTAGGCTACGTTGCATCGATCTACGCGCACTTTTTGATGTCTGGCATGCCGTTTTAAGGCTATTGTCATATAACTGACATATTGATGCATATCATCTGAACAGGGCGCCTCACTTGTGTGAGGCGCCCTTTTGCGTTTTAAATAACACCGAGCGATACAACCAACAGTGCAAGGGAGCAAGGTTTGAATCTGACGTCTAGTTCGAGCGAAGTACCATATTACTCAAAAGAATTGAGTTGGTTGGCGTTTAACGAGCGGGTGCTGCAAGAGGCGGGCAATGACGATGTACCTGAAATTCAGCGTCTTCGATACCTAGGCATTTTCTCGAATAATTTAGATGAGTTTTTCCGCGTGCGGGTTGCGGATGTTAGCCGGCTAGCCGTGTTTTCGAAATCTGCGGAAGACAAACAACGCTATCGTGAGCACTTGACGATGATTCAAGATTGCACACGGAAGCTACAAATACAGTTCGACAAAACCTATAAAGATGTATTGCGTGCGCTACGCCGCCGGAATATCTACATCATCACTGCCGAGCAGTTTGATGAAAAGCAAGGCGCTGAGGCGAAACGACTGTTTCAAGAGCAGCTT
>NZ_LWFT01000630.1:0-2051 GCF_001635105.1 Oleiphilus sp. HI0079 | reverse complement strand
CACACCAATTTTCTTGCCGGGCAACGCAAATGCATTTGGCGAGGCATCGTCAAAAACCTTCACTTCCCACGCTTTTGGATCTCGACTATCTGCTAGAAGAATCGCATCAGCAATGCATCGAACATAGGAGTAGGATTCCCCGGACGAGATCGCCTTTTGCTCGCTACTCATTGCCGCAAAAGAGTCTGCTCCCATCTGGTTCATTTGAGCATCACTCACGAGAATTAATTGATTGCGTCCCGTGGGCGAACTGGCACACCCATTCAAAGCTACGAAAAGTGAAACAAGCGTTAGAGTAGTTAAGATCTTCATTGGATTAGTTTTCTGTCAAAAAGCGATGAAATTTGCTTCATATTAACGCCCAATTCAACGATTCGCACGTATAGAGTAATAACAAAACGTTTAAATTTTAATGTATGGGATTCAAAGCGGTATTGAACTATGCACTACGAGCTAATTTACACACAAGATGAACACAAAGGCGAAAGCCTAATTGGAGCGCAAATAGACAAAACCTTTGTACCAAAAAAGCCCGAAGAGAACGAGCAAGGGTTTCTATCACGCTTAAATATCCTAACGCATAGCGACACTGAAGATGCCAACTAACGGTCCAAAGAACGTTAAGGCGAAGGAAGCAACACGCGGGCTGTTGATGCATACCCCTCAAAACGTTTGCTGACAGGATGCAACTGGAACAAATCCCCGTTTAACCCAACGAGAGTGCGTCGAACGCCGCATTCCTTCGCAATTAGACTATGTTGATAGAGGTGTTCAGCTGTGCCGTGCGTCGCGACCATAATCTTCGGTTTGATGTGTCGGTAAAGGTGCCGTAGCTCATCACGGCATGGGTGTCCTGAAGCGTGAATATCTTGTTCGACCATGTCATTTTCTATGACCGAAACCTTGCGTGCTTTTATGTTGGCAATTAGACGAGCAATCTCGACTTCGTTGCCGGGAATACGCATTGAGCTGAAAATGACGCTATCTCCCTCCTCCATATCTACCCCGCGAAAGCTCCCTTTGGTGAGCATATTCAATGCGGCTCTCGGCTCACCCTGACTTCCTGTAACGAGATACATCACCTCTTCCTTTGGGAGATACGCAACCTCTGCAGCTGAGTAAATCTTAAGCTGCTTCGGCCAGTAATCAAGAGCTCGGGCAATGGAGATCATGTTCTCGAAAGCACGACCAAGAACAGCCAAATAACGCCCCGTTTGCTTTGCTACATGCGCGATACTCAGCAAGCGCGCGACGTTGCTGGCGAAGCAACTGACGAAAACCCGCCCTGTGAGAGGCGCAACCGTTTTTCTAATACCCTGCATCACTACCTGCTCAGAAACTGAATGTCCCGGCTTCAGTGCGTTCGTTGAATCGCAAATAACGCTGTCTATGCAAACATCGTCCAAAGCAAATTCCGAGGGTGTTGGCGTCGCGGGCCCAATTACCGGGTTGGCGTCGAACTTCCAGTCGCCCGTATGAAATACGCTATGCACAGGCGTTCTTATCAAAAGTCCGTTTGACTCGAGAGTAGAGTGCGTAAGCGGCTTCCATTGAATATCGAATGGCCCGACCTGATACCAATGATTCGTTTCAACGACCACGATTTGAGCAAGAATATCATTATGGCGATCATCCCTTGAGCGCGCGACTTTGCGGCGTAAGACCTCAGCAGTAAAAGGTGTGGCATAAATTCGTGTAGGGAAACGATGCCAAAGCGCTAGAATCGCGCCAATATGATCTTCATGGGCATGCGTCAGAATAATCGCTTGCAGTGCGCCGCGGTTTTCCTCGACAAAGTGCGTATCCGGTACGATAAATTCATCGAGACGAGGATGAAGCACGCCGTCAGGGTCCTGAAACATTTAACCGCAATCGACCATGATCATATGGTTATTGTGCAGATAGAGGTTTAGGTTCATCCCTATTTCCCCCGTCCCACCCAAGGGCAAAAAGTAAAGCCCATCTTGCTTAACCGGTTTATCAAACACCCAAATGTTCCTTAGAGGCTGTCGTTCTATTCGAAAATCACACGGTCCGTTTCTACCCCTGCA
>NZ_LWFT01000629.1:0-3377 GCF_001635105.1 Oleiphilus sp. HI0079 | reverse complement strand
GCCAATCTCAACACCCCTCTTTGTATACAACGAATCCGTGGCAAACTCGATGACTTTGCCTAGCTCGAGCACAGCTCGGGGAGCCAATCTCAACACCCCTTTTTGTATACAACGAATCCGTGGAAAACTCGATGACTTTGCCTAGCTCGAGCTCAGCTTGGGTAGCCAATCTCAACACCCCTCTTTGTATACAACGAATCCGCGGCAAACTCAGTTTGGTCTAACTCCAGCCCTGATTTCTGACGGCGTAATCGAAAAAAACCAGCCAAAGCAGCAACCCCACGCCGACTTAATTGCAGAGCCTTGATCAAAAAAACCGGAGCCGAGCAAATCAAAGAGATCACGCCAAAAATTATCAGAGCCAAACCAGACAAATACAGCCAACAATCAAGCTGCGGTCAACAGCGAACCTAGCTCTCTTCGTCAGCCGGAAGTTTTACCGGGTATTGATCAAATACCGCCTCTACAACCCCACCAATATATCCCTTAAGATCTTCTGGCGGCGTCTCTTTCATTCTGCCAACGGCCACACCCTCCCAAATAACTTGCCTGTCCTCCGCATCGATAACATCGATGTTGAGCGTCCCTTCTGTGTATTGCGAGGTTCTTGTCTCAAAAGACATCCCAACACTGCCATGGTATCCAGCCCCACCGCGGTAAGAGTAGTAACCTACACTTGATGATGGCGTCGTTGTAGTTCGTAGTTTTTCCTTCTGAGATACATGAAAATTAACCAGCAACTCGGCTTCTTGAGATTCCGTGAGGCCGCGCGCAGACAACTCTTTACGAATAGACTCAATAAGATACCGCTCTTCGATCCCCCTATATTGACCATCCGCCAAAGCGAGCGATTCGACAAACCCAAACGTACTAAAAACCGAAAAATCTGTGTCTGGCTCGAAGATCGCATGCGTTCTGGGTCCAGTCGCACAAGCAGAAAGGGCAAATATGACAACTAACAACAGACTTCTTACAAACATTACCGGATCCCTTATTATTCAAAAGGAAATTACTTTAGCGTAGACCTTAGGCTGACGCTACAAATGAATTTGCACAAAAAAGCCCGCTTAATAGCGGGCCCCGTCGGAGAAACAGCGAAACAACACTAGTTCACGACTACCTCAACGACATCCGAGTAGCGCCCCTGCAGACCATCACTGTCAACGGTCGCAATAGCAAAGAAATATGCTCCAGCCTGTAGATCTCGCAGCGTATACGAGGTTTGCTGTCCACCGACAATACTCACCGTTGTATCAAGCTGATTCTCAGACGCACCGTACACAATGGTATAGCCATTAATTTCATATAACGAAAGATCACTACCGTCCTCTCTCTCAAGAGGAATATCCCACGACAGTGCAACGTCATGAAGGACCACTTGCTGAGGTGAAACAGCAACGGAGGCCGCCACACTCATCACAGAACCCACTTCATTGCCTACCCGAACTGAGTACTGGCCGGCGCTCACAACGGATGCTGAAGAAACTTCAAGGCTTGAGCCCACCTCCCCGGCAATCTCCTGACCATCCTTGTACCACTGAAATGCAAGCACTCCACCTCCTATCGCTCCTACCGAAAGCGTAAAAGAGGCACCCGACTCAACCGAAACATCGCTTGGCTGACCCAAAATCTGAACAGGCGTTATTGAAGAACCCTCGTCTAGAGCCTGTTGCTGCAAATCGGAGAAACCAGCACCAAGCCGCGTCACATCATCCTGAGGAATAACATCCACAAACGTAGCAAGCGCAGAGAGCTCTTGCTGCGCCTCATACATTAAGTCATCCAACGCAACCGCAGGCTCTAAACCATTATCAACCAACACGAGTGAATCATGCTGACTCAATTGCTGCGTGATAGAGCTGAGCACGTCAGAGACATCATCAAACTGAACACCAGCTTCAGACCTTTGGATCGCAGCACTAAGAAGCGCTACTTCAAGCTGGTCAAACGTTGCTGTGCGCAACTCTTGATCGCTCGTTAAATCAACGGGCTCGGCGTAAATAGACTGTGCAGATAGCCCAAGCATCGCTTCAACCTCCGACACCGACTGCTCAATTTCATCCTCGGACATACCATCGATTCCCGCCTCCGCCTTAACGCGAACCATATGAGTGTATGGCGTTACATGAGCGACGTTATCAGAAGACGCATTAATTGGCTTGGACACCGAACTCAACGCAAAATCTTCCGTCAATGGAAATGCCTCTCCAAAGCGCGTACTCGAAGCGTCGCCGCAGCCATCGGCTAGCTCACAGACCATTCTAGTTGTTTCGTCGGCCGTTACCTCAATCAAAAACTGACTTCCACTAAACTCAGAAGGAACAACGAGACTATAGTAGCCATCTGAATCCGTTCTCACCGGCGCCACAGCTGCACTGCTGCGTGATAAGTAGCGCCCAGCGTTGCTTTCAATAACATAAGCATTCACGATCCCTGACTTAATCACACCCTTTACAGCTCGGCCAGTTAACGTGATGCCGCTATCAAATTGCGCTGTTTGGGCGTTCTGGTTCCCTGCGTCACCTTCCTCAGCTGATCCGCCACCACATGCTAGCAAGACACTTGCGATTGCCATGATCACTGAACATTTAGCTGTCGCTCGAAACTTCTGGTAAACCATCTTACATCTCACCAATACCGCTGGAATTAACGACAGAGTAGTAGTGATCAGATCATAAGGACGGAATTGCATCGCTATTTGATAGCAATATGCGCCATAAAATTGACAATCAATAGTTATGTGAAATAACGCAAATCACAGGCACGGGCTAAGTCACATTAACAATGACGACTAGGAATAAACGAGAAAAAGTAACTAGATGCCTTAAGAAACAGCGTTGCGTTATTTTTGAAGGAGGCGTGCAACAGGACCGAAAGATTTCCTGTGCTCTTTACAAGGGCCGTATATTTCTAATGCCTCAATGTGTGCCTTGGTTGGATATCCCTTATGCTTTCCAATACCATATTCGGGATAGAGAGAATCAAGTCGCTGCATGTCCGAATCACGCCATACCTTAGCGAGAATCGAAGCAGCACTAATACTCTTTGCTAGCGCGTCACCTTTAATAACAGGGGCGGCATCTACTTCTAGCGACTTTGGTATTCGATTACCATCCACCAAAACAAATTCCGCAGCGGGTTCCAACTTCTTGACCGCTCGCTCCATCGCAAGCATCGAAGCATGCAGGATGTTCAACCTGTCGATTTCCTCAACGCTCGCCTCGGCAATCGACCATGCAAGCGCTTTGCTCTTAATCTCGTCAGAGATGAGTAATCGTTTTTTCTCAGACAGCTTCTTCGAATCGGCAAGCCCTGAAATCTCAGCCTCAGGATCCAAGATAACAGCAGCAGCGACAACCGACCCAACTAGAGGGCCG
>NZ_LWFT01000628.1:0-11052 GCF_001635105.1 Oleiphilus sp. HI0079 | reverse complement strand
ATTGAATGAGCTTCATGGTGGTGATTTCGATCTAACGCAATTAGCGACGTTGCGCGACTACGATGAGCATGAATTCGACTTTCAGCAAGATGCGCGTAAAAAACACGACCCAGACAAATACATTGAGCGGCCTTATCGCCTATATCTCCATCATGTTTGGGCTCGTGCTCTCGATGCCGAGCTTTCATTTTGGTATCTCACGCTTTCTAGTTTGAGTTATCACCTGCTAGATGCGCTTGAGAAGTCTGCACTCGATCTAGTAGATGAGCTAATACCCTATGAGCTGGTGCGGGGTGAAAACCATGGTAAGTCTGAAAGTGGTGGCTTTGTCTGGGATTGGAAGCGCAATGCTTATGGCAAGGAGCGTGAACTAGAAGAGCTACAAGATCGTGTTCGTGAATATCAAAGCACTCGTTATCATGTGTTGAATGATGAGTTTCATGATCAGCAAGCCTCTATCTATATGATTGAGAGAGACGACGACCCAAACGAGGCTTCAATGAGTATCGTCGTGAACAATGCTTCCGCTGCCCAGCAGGTGCGCTTTACGCATCTTCTAAAAGATTGTACTGCGTTATCTGAGTACGCTTTGGAGATTGAGGGGCTCAAACGACGAGAGGTTGCCCTGCAGGAGGCATTTATCCGAGAACAGTATCAGGATATTTGCGACAACTTCGATCCGACGGTGGTTAAGTTCAAAAAGAAATACAAAGTCGTATTTAGTTCAGAAGCTTTGGATGACTTGGATCAAATCTTGTCGGAAGAAGCGGACCAAGAAGATAATGATGATAAAAAGGATTAGGTAGGGAGTCGCTGATGACTAAACAGAAAATAATCTATGTCGACATGGATAACTGCTTGTGCGACTACACGACTTCCTACGTTCGCTATAAGAAACAATACCCAGATGTCGAGTATCCCCAAAGTATCCCTGGTTTGTTTCTTGGTTTAGAGCCCATGCCAGGAGCACTTGAAACGGTGAAGTGGCTGCACGGGCAAGAGGGTTTCGACGTATACATACTTTCGTGCCCTTCCGTGATGAATCCCGATTCTTACTCTGAAAAACGACAGTGGGTAGAAAAGCATTTGGGAATGGAGTTTGTGAGAAGGCTCATCCTTTCTCCTCATAAAAACCTGAACAAAGGCGACTATCTAATCGATGACCGATCGTCAGGCCAGGGGCAGGATCGATTTGAAGGTGCGCACATTCACTATGGATCAAGTGCTTACCCGGACTGGAAAGCAGTAAAAGGCTTCTTTGAGCAAACTCTCGAGAATCCAGATCGAGATAAATTTGAAGTTCTAAATGAGAAGATTCTCTGCTTTAGGGCGTTCGATTTGCGCAATCGTTTTGAAGAGCCTTTCACTACATTTAGAGAGGCTCTTGAGGCGCTGCAGTCCGATGTCGCGTACTTACCTGAGATGGCGGGCAGTATTGTTTGCTACTTCAAGAACGCAACTTCAATAGAAATCCCCGAGCATTTTTACATTGAGGCTAAACCCCATTTTTCTTCACGAGAAAAGGCCGTTGAATGGCTTCAAGAGCGCAAACAGAAACATGACAACGGATCATTAGGTGGTGCCTTTGGAATAGTTATCGCAAATCCTAAAGACACGTTCGAAAAACAACTTCAAGATGCCTTGGCGCATAAAGATTATCGAATTGTTGATGCGACCAAGAACGACGAGATTTGCGAGGCTGTTATGAGTTGGTTGTCCAATACGAAATAAATTGAACAACATAATTTGAATTACTGTGATTACCAAGGCGTCTGACGGTATAAGTACTAAGCAACTTTGCCACTAGGGTTCCATCAGCATAAGATATGAACCATATCAGGCAAACCGAGAACTAGAGACAAAGCAGCCATAAAAGACTCCTCTCGCGATAGCGTTGCAACGGAGCATGACTTACCCGTGTTTTCGTCCTCTACTTTGTGTGATTCATAGACATCCTTTCACTATCGTTGGGTGTTATGAATAGAGAAATACTGCAAAGATTGCAGAGGGTTTGCCTCTATGAATAGTCTGGTGATGCTGACTTCGTTTGTCAGCGATGCGGCATATCCAGACCGACATTGAGGAAGTGGTGGCGCAGGTATCAGGCCGACGGTGAAGAAGGCTTGCAGAGTAACAGCAGACGCCCCCACTCCTCGCCAAACGCTAAGATAAACACATATATGGAGAATCTAATTCTAGATCTCAGAGCGTCTCGCAATCTTGGTGCCAGGCGTCTTCTGAGCGAGTTGCTGCGGCTTCATGAGATTTCCCTATCGCTTGCATCGATCCATAAAGCCCTCACAAAATACTAAGTAAAACCAGTCAAAAAGTATCGCAAGAAGTCAGATTGCATCAGATATGAACGGGCAATTCCCGGTGATAGAGTTCAAATGGATACCTGTAAGATCGGCCCTGACTTATATCAATATACATCTGTGGATGATTGCACCCGTTATAGGGTTTTACGCCTCTGCAGTCGCCAACACACTCGACTTCATTGATGCTGTTACTGAGGAAATGCCATTCCCGATTCAGCCTATTCAGACTGACCGAGGGCGGTAGTTCTTTGCAGTCAAAGTACAAGAAAAACTGATGGAGCTTGGGATTAAATTTCGCCCCCAATAAACCAGCATCACCACATCTTAACGGAAAGGTTGAAAGATGTCAGAAAACAGACAAAACAGAATTTTACGCAACCATTGATACCGCATCAGAGGATATCGGTAGCCTGTTAGTTGAATGGCAACACTACTACAACTGAGATCGCCCTCATGGGACCCACAAGGGCAAAACCCCAATGGAGTGCTATCTCGAATTAAGTGAGCAGACCCCGCTTTCTGAAGAAGCTTACGCAGACTATCAGCCTACAAAAGAGCGTATACAAGAAGCCAATTACAAGTTAGATTTGGAATTGGTCAGATTGAAACGATCTCTATGACTCACACATCTACTTCGAGCTAGAGGCCAGAAGCTTTGTTTCCTTCGCTCTATCTTCCTTACGTACTAGCAGATAACGCCCGTTGCTCATCAACTGCAAACGTTGTAATGCATGAATTAATATATCATTCAATAAAACGCTGAGAACAATTTTTTGCGGGCTCGCTTTCTGAAAAGTTTACCTTTCAAAAAGATAATGTCGCTAGGCTTAAGGATAGAGGTCGTAATGAGTGATGTTAGCAAACAATGTAGGCAAGTGTTTTGCCGCCAATTTAAATAGGTACCCTTGATCTTTCGCTCCACCAGTTGGCGTCTCGCGGATTAAATAATGAACTGTCATCGCTCCAGACTCTAGAAGTATTGGTAAGACAGCTGAATCGGTGCCAGTCGTGTGTGTTACGCTCTTGTACCAAAACTCTTCAGACGCCCCTTTTCCTTTTGTCTCAGCTGCAATCCACATTGTTTCCTTGTGTTTTTCTTCGACTCTTTCCACTAGTTTGTCCATCATCCAAATTACATCCTTTTCCTTTTTATTTTGGTTGAGTGGGTCGGGAACATATATTTGAGCCAAAGTATCGTTGTTATCTTGAAGCGCTAACTGCAAGCCGTATGAATTAGGTTTGATGCACGAGATTTCATGGAACAGCTGGCGCCGCTCCTTTTGCGGATTAAACCTCCCATGTTTATCTAAAATATCCTTAGATCCTTTCAGGTTACTCATTGACCAATTAGGTACTTGCGAGAATACCGTAGTTTGTTTGTTGGTTTGCTTTCTGGCTCTGCTTGTCTTTAGTTCAATTCCTCTAAAGTCCGGCGCTTTCGAGCTATTTGCTTCGATTCCTAGCAGGCTCTCTAAAGTGAAACCAACACCTGTATCCCCGCGACGCATCGTCGGTATAAACTGTCTGGCCGAGATGTCTGAGAGCATCTCTAGCAACTCTCGAGCATCTTCCGATATGTCTTTGCTCTTGATCGGGAACCACTGGCAAAAAAGGCGATTCGACTCGTCAAATAAAGTTCTAAGGTCGGTTCTCGTGCAGTTGATTGCTATCAGGCTGTCTTCAAATACGCAAAGCGCTATTAGATCCCCAGAAGAGGCGAATTTTTTGAGGTTGTATACCCAAACTCGCGGATCTCCATTCTTAGAATTAGGTCTGTACAAAGAGGTTTTAGTATCGAGTACTTTGTCCTGATGGATCAAAAGCGTTCTAATCTCCTTTTTATTCTCCGTACCTTTTAACTGCTTGTCATAGTCATGAAGGTTTTGTTTTAGGAAAAATCTGCGAAGCCCTTCGTGCGCGTCCATAATGGATTTTTTCAAGCCGGTCTCTGTAGGTACCAAAAAACCTACTGGTACGCCGCGCTCCTTAAACTTCTCTAGAGTAGCTGCAACGTCAATGTTCGAGAGTGAGAGCATAAGGCTTCCTCGAGAGTTAAATAAGTAACGGGCACAGCCTAGATGCCCTGAGAATGGTAGAGATTTCGTTTGATACTTTAATGTTTAAGTTCTTCTAACTTCATCGCCCAATATTTTAGCCATACGAAGGTTGCAGCTGGCAATAGGAGGTCATATATAGCGTGCTTGAGTTTTTAATAACTTAGTCGGCCAATGAGATCCTCAATTACTTCACCAAGCGCCCTACCCAATAGTGGTGGGACGGCATTCCCGACTTGCGTATACTGGGGAACCTCAAACTTACGCATCTGTCCGCCGGTGGTGACTTTAGATCGGAAGGCAAAGCGATCCGGAAATGATTGAATGCGTGCCATTTCTCTCACTGTTAGCGTTCTCAGTTCTTTGTGATCGTAGTGACAATAGTCATCGGGTATAGAAAGTGCTGCAGGCGCTGGAGAGTCTGCTATTAATGCTTTTTGGGTTTGTTTCTTTGTACGATGTTCACGCAAGTAATCCTCGAGTTCTTTCTTTGTTTTAAAGCGCTCACTCTTGCCAGATTTTAGAAGAAAATTGAATTTAATTACTTGGTCGGCCACGTCCTCAGGAAGAAAGTCTCGCTTACTACTGAGAAACTCCTTAACCATTCGCTCTCCAAATGTGGAGCCCAGTCCTTGTAGTATTTGATATATGCGAAAGCGGCGTTTTACATGCTCACCATTATTTCTCAGCTCATGGTTTTCCATTTCATGTTCCGTGACAAATTCTGCAAATATATCATCGACCTCCTTTACGTACTCTGAACGCTTGTCCTCTGTGCTCTTCGTTTCTTTGTTCGACTGCTTTAAGTCATCAATCGCATGTTTAACGCTGTGGAGGTTGTCTTTGTATCTTATTAGCGGAGCGAGAAAGGATTTCTCAAACAGTTCACAATCAGGGAGCTTCTCGGCATCAAAGTATTTAATATCGCCAAATGCCACAGGCAGGCCATGGCTAATCTTCTTATAAAATTCCCATGAATCTTTAAATAGTGGAATCTCCTCTGGCCTAAGCTTTTGCTGCAAGCCGGGAAATATGTTTGCTCTAACCCCCAGCATAATAAAGCGGGGGCGATTCTGCGCGACACCTGCCAGCTTGGCATTAATGTGCAAACAAAGAGGAACATAGCCGACGGCAGCGAATGCTCGAGCTACTTCAAACCAAGCGTGAAATTTTTCGCCATTTTCATCTTTAAATGGTCGGAGTATTCCAGTGACGTTTTCCAAAAGAGCGAACTTAGGTTGTGTTAGTTCTACGAATTTAGCCATTTCCCAAGGAAGAGAATTACGCTCGTTATTGCGCTGGCGTAAGCCTGCCAAGCTAAAGCTTTGACATGGAGGTCCTCCGGATACCAGATCCAACTCTCCGTTGCCGAAGCAGCTCTTTAATTGTGCAAGGTGGTTAGGATTTAGTTCAAGAAATTGGTTGAGATCAACAATGCTTCCTACCACCAAAGAACCATTTAGATCTGAAGGGTTCTTAATATCACACTTACCTTGTCCATAGTCTGGAAAGTGATTCGGGTTCTCACGAAGACGCTTGCTTAGGTTGTCAAGAGGATGCGTGCTGCTAAGCCACTTTGTGCGCATAATTTCTGGTGCTGCTTCACCATTATTTAAAGATTTAGCTAAAGCTTCCAAGTTCTCGCCAAAGAAATTGTAAGCAAAGGTCTCTGCAGCCATAGGAGAAAGTTCATTCGCCATAATGAGGTTGAAGTTTTTTGACTTTAAGCCGAGTCCCAGTCCACCACAACCTGCAAAAAGCTCAATGTAATTCAATTGAAGACGCCTGAGTTAGTGAATAACAGCGAGTAATTTTAAAGTCAAACGAGAGAAAAGTCCAGGGTTCGTTTCAGGGTTGAGATGGTTCGGAAATCTTAAGAACAACCTCAGGCCTTTTGGTTATGAATCGTCATTAGTTTCTCAGAACAACTGCGGTTTTAAATGGGAGATTAAACCAAGGCTTGTGCGTCTAGTATCAATCAGTTGTTCAGTCAGACTATAGAACTTATAGTAGTAGTTAGAGATATTGATATAACCTGATACTAATCGTTTCGTGTTCTTCAGAGGTATTATTTGAAAACAATTCCAAGCGTCATCTATAGCCGAGATGATGAGCCAACCCCCAGAGGCGAAATTAAAGTATTTGAGCTATTACAGCGTTCCGCTGCCTTTCATCATGCATTGGCACTCCATTCGTTGAATTTAATTGGTAATGAACGTCAACAGATGTACGAGTTAGATTTTTTACTCGTTACTCAGAGAGGTTTTTTAGGCATTGAAGTCAAAGGAGCAAGGGTAGTTTGTAGAGATGGCGTTTATTATGTTGGTGGATCCGGCGGTTATAGCAAAAGAATTTCTCCTTATACTCAGGCTTCCAACGCCATTGATCAATTTCGTACCAGCTTGTGGCGTTACAACTTAGAAGAGTATAAGAATATGCTGTTCGCTAAAGCAGCGGTGTTAACAGCGAATCATCGACCCAATGAAGGTCGCGGAGACACGCCTGAGATGCCAGATATGGCAATAATTTATGCCGAGGATTTATTTGATGTCACGCGGTTTGAAGCTGCTCTCACACGAGCATTTGATTTCGCGGAACAGGCATTGGGTAAGAAAAAGACGCTAACCAATAAAGATATTGAGTTTATAGGTAAGAGACTACGACCATCATTTGATGTGGCAAGCTGCTCTGTCTCCGCGGTAGATGCAACGCTTGAAAAACAAGAGTCTTTTACGTCTGATCAGTATATGTGGCTTGATGTATTAGAGAATATGGATCGTGCGCTCATAGATGGTGGTGCGGGAACGGGAAAGACGTATCTATTGGAGCAGCTTGTAAAGAGAGAGTACGATAAAGGCCGAAAGAATTTGATTTGTACCGCCTCAGAGATGCTCTCTGAGAAGATAAAAAGTAACGTCGGCCATATGGCAATTACTGAATGTTTTCCGAAAGATGTGTCGGGTGATGCGTCTAAGTTCGATATGGTATTTGTGGATGAAGGGCAAGATTTGTTTAACGCCGATTTTGTTGATTATATCGACTCAAAACTAGAGTCCGGCTTGCAGGCAGGCCGTTGGCGTTGGTTCGCAGATTTTGAGAATCAACGAGGGGTCGGTGTTAAATTTGATCAAGAGATTTTTGAATACATCAAAGATGCCACGGGTAATTCAACGGTCTTCCCTCTGAGGCGAAATGTTAGAAATACCCCCAATATAGTTCAATGGCTCAAGCAAATTTGTAAAGCTCGTATAGAAGAGACGGAGAGCGCAGGAAGCGGTCCTGAAGTAAGAAGTGTCAAGCCCTCAGCGTTTTCAACAGTTGTCAGCGGAGCAGAGATAGATAGCCAGTTAGGTGCAATTGAAAAACATAAGCTCGTTCATTTGTACCTGAATGAGGATGCAGATGAGTACTCATCTGTTGCAACAAAGGCCGGTGTCCCTAGCCATTCGATAGAGAGCTTCAAAGGCCTTGAATCCCCTTTTGTGGTGATAACCGGGCTTGGTAGCGTAAATTCTGTAAGTGAGTTTCAGCAGATGGCATATAAGGCGGTTAGCAGGGCACGTTACCTAGCCCTCATCGTTGATGAAGGCAATATTGTAGACCTAAAGCTCAAGGCGGTAGATTTATGACTGGCAAGTCGACTCTAAGAAAGAAGGCTCTAGATAGATTCAATAGTTTTGTATTTGGCCCTGCGAATGGCGTCAACGAATTTATTGCAGGTAAGCGTGGACTGACATTGCAATATTTGACGGGCATCTTGTTCCCTCAAGGGGAGACAAGAGCGAACCTTAACCTCGATGGTGTAGAAGAAAACAATGGCGCTGATGTAGATGTAAATAGCGAGTTTTCGGGCGACACGGAAAACCCTTTGAGTATGGCCAATGAAAGCTTGCCTAGTTCGGTAGGCATTTCGTTTGTTCTTGGCGAAGGAGAAACGTTTAATGTAGATGTAGCCGGGGCTCGATACCAAAACGTATCTAGATCGAAAATACCGCTCTGTTCCGATGGTAGTTTCTGTGTTACGAGTGAACGGGCAAGCGGGTGCATGAAATGCAATCAGCACGGAGTTAATTGCGACTGTGAGGAGTGTGCTCCTGAAGGAAATACAAAAATATGGGAGGAAGGCTATTCTCGTTTTCCTCTTGAGGACCATGTTTCTGATTTAAAGCCGATAGACTCTACTAGGAAAGTTTTCGACGGGCTCTGCGAGCTTAGAATAGACGTTCGCCCTTCAATTGAAAGGCCCAAAAGTAAAGTCGTCACGGTGTCTTTGATAAATCGTCAAACGGTGGAATCAGATAAACAATCAGCCCGCAAGAGTGAAGTCGAAAAACGGGTGTTTCAGACAGAACTCGCGATATCTAAACAATTACCTTTTGAGCAGTATGAATCAGGCCATAGAGTGACTTCTGATTTAGAAGAGCAAATCTTGGCCTTACAATTTGCTCATCAAAAGACATTCGCCGTTGGTCATGGCGTCTCCGTAGGATGGTCGAATCCCACAGAGCCAAAGCAAATTTATATTGATTACATACCGACTGAATACGTCAATAGACCTTTGTTTGATCGTTTGGAAGCAAAGGGGAAAAGCTTTTCTGAACAGTCCATATTTGAGTTAAGGCGGCTTTGTGATCCTTCGTTAAAGTCGGAGTGTATTCAGGGGTTCAGGTCTCTCGCTAATCACTACGAAGATTGGATGAGCGATCAAGAAAATATGGTAGTTCATGGGCTCGAGGATGCGGGTTTTGAATTAGTTGATCGCATGAAAAGTACTCTAATGCGAATGAGAGCGGGCATCGACCTTCTTGAAGAGAAGACTGATTTGTACGAAACATTTTGTCATGCAAATCAGGCGATGTTGTTCCAAATGGCCCAAAGTTCAGGACTTAAAAAACTAAGGAATGATAGGCAGAGCGAGGGATTGAGTTGGCCTGTTCCTGCTTCAGAAGAGGTAGTGCCTCAAGCAGAGACGTTCGAAAGTATCGGACTGAATCCTAGCTGGCGGCCATTCCAGTTAGCATTTTTTCTCGTTTCGTTCGCCGGACTTGAAGGCGCAGAAAATGATAGAGACATTGCAGACTTGATCTGGTTTCCGACTGGCGGAGGTAAAACGGAGGCCTATCTCCTACTCGCTTCTTTTGAGATGTTGAGGCGGAGGTGCCGATATGAATCAAGCATATCTGGGGGCACGAGTGTTCTAGCTCGCTATACATTGAGGTTCTTAACGACGGATCAATTTTCTAGAATCTCCTCTCTCATGGTAGCCCTTGAAAAAGTTAGGAAGACATCCCAAGTATACGGTGATGAGCCATTTAGTGTTGGAATGTTTGTCGGAGACCCGACCTACAATAAGGTAGACGATGCGAGAGAAGATCTAGACAATCTGTTCGATTCAAGGGATGTTCGACATAAGATCATTGTTTCAGAATGTCCTAATTGTGGTACGGATTTGTTGCCTCCTCCGAACAGTGACCCTGATAGAGACGCTCACCTAATGGGCCCCAGAATTTCGGGAAGCACATTGCAGATTTTTTGTACAAATCGAAAGTGCACGTTTTCACACCAAGCTCTGCCTCTAAAAATTACGGATCAAGATGTTCTAAATAATCCTCCGACGTTTCTGCTCGGCACGGTCGATAAATTTGCGAACTTAGCTACGAAGCAGCAAATGGTCTCTCTTTTGGGTGTTAATCCGGGAAATGGAAAGGCCCAGAGAATTCCCCCCAGTTTGATTATTCAAGATGAGCTGCATCTCATCTCGGGCCCCCTCGGCACTATAACGGCCGTTTACGAAGCTGCTATCGATACTGTTATCCGCAGAGGTTATGAGGAGCTTGGTTTTCAGGGCATGTCAGCAAAATATGTCGCTGCAAGCGCAACTGTTCGGGATGCCGAAAAGCAAGTTCAACGGTTATCAGCGAGAAAGACAGCTGTATTTCCTCCGCAAGGTATAAGCTCCAAAGACTCATATTTTGCGAAAGAGGACTCTAACGATGATACGGCTCGTCTGTACGCCGGAGTTATGGCTCAAGGCTTGAGCTCGACTACAGCCGCGCATTGGGTGCTAGGTGCTGCATTACAAAGTGTGAGGCGAGAAGCAGATGAGTCTGGTTCAAAGCAGCAGTACGATTGGCTATGGACTCTTCTTGCTTATAGTAATTCGAAACGGGAACTAGGCCTTATAAATGCTGCTGCCTCGGATGAAATATTAGCGAGAATGCGAGTGTGTGAGGCTGTGTCTGGTGGCGATCAAGACTCTGTACAGGCGCCCCGTAAAGAGGAAATAAGTTCGGATGCAGTAAAGAATATTGCTCAGACCAGATCGGCTTTGCTGGTTCCGGTCTCTGATTCGGAGCAGACTGATGTAAGAGAGTTTGTCCCTTGTACAAATATGATATCTGTAGGGGTGGATATAGATCGTCTTGGATTCATGGTTGTTAATGGTCAGCCGAAAACAACAGCAGAATACATTCAAGCATCGAGCCGGGTAGGGCGAAGCCCTGAGTCACAAGGGCCAGGTCTAGTCGTCACCCTATACTCGCCAGCTAAGCCGCGAGATAGAAGCCACTACGAGCGATTCAAACACTACCATGGTTCTTTATACAGATTTGTTGAGCCGACGAGTATTACGCCTGGGACGAAGCCTGCACTTAAGCGAGCATTGCATGCGGCATTTGTTA
>NZ_LWFT01000627.1:0-5459 GCF_001635105.1 Oleiphilus sp. HI0079 | reverse complement strand
GACCAATTTCTTCATACAAAGGATTGTCTTTCACAAGGCTAGAGAAATCGTTGCCCAACAAGAGGCTCGCCTTTTGAAAGGCAACAATCGATTTATCATGCAAGAACGACCATGGCAGGTTTCCAGGAAAACCCTTTTTCTTCAGACTGATTGCAACGTTGTGAAAGTTAACGACCGGTTCGGAGAGGAAGCCGATATCTACAATCGGCGCACCGGGACTCATAATCGCGTCTACTTTCCCTCGCTCAAAAAGCTCATAGGCTCGAGCATAGGGGGCATAAACCGTTTTGACATTATAACCGCTGCCTTCGAGCGCTTTACGGATGATATCCAGCTTTAAGCCACTATCGGTTTCACGGATAACCCAAGGAGGTATAGACAAACTAATGCCCAGACGCAGCTCTTTGTTGCCTTCGTCTGCATGACCCTGCCCTGCACACAACAGAATCGACAGAAACAGTACCATCAACCCAAAAACCTGCAAAACCCACTCTCTCTCTAAATGCCTTAACACTTCGCTGCTCGTACCTGCCTCGAACTACAGCTTCTCAAGCTGCTGTTCAATCTCTGCGACCTTGTTTGCGACCACTTTTTCAAGATGACGCAAATCCGACAGAATTGTTTCTTTCGCATTACGTTCGACAAAATCTTTCTGAGTGATGGTATCTAGCTCGTCCATCACCTTGACAAGCATAGGCGATACTTCGCTGACTTGCCTGTAATCATCACTAGAGAAGTCTTTTTGGGGCTTGATGGAACGGTGAAATTTGAATTTTTCACTTTTTTGGAAGAGATCACCTTTCTCCCGCCGGTGATAAATCTTCAAAACATCGAAATCGCGTTCAGAACGAACAGTGTAGTGGTCAATGTTGCCCAGGCTCTTAACACCGAGAGATTGCAAAGCGCTCAAAGTCTTACTCCTTTGATAAAAGGTTTGCTATTCGCCCAGACAACCTAGCGACAAAGGTCTTTGTCACTTACTAACGCTTGGTGCATTCAGGTACCTTTATGCCACATTTGTGATCGATGCTCAATCCAGCTCTACTAAGCTACCCGCCAAAGCAGAAATGATGAAGCAATATTGCCTTTTGCACAAAACAAACGCTAAATACTGCCAAAAAATACGCTTAGAAGAACCTTCATGACATTATCTCTACAATTTCATCCTCATCGAGGAGGCCTGTTTAACGAGTTACACACTCGCCCATTTCCAGTCATAGCGAGTCCCGCCCACGTCTCATCATTGACGGTTCTTCACGCAAAGGACGATAGCGAGAGCCAGCTAACCCGTGCTCAGGAGTATGAACATATCCGTGACTTGTGCGCGCGCTTTAGCGCTCCTCAGCCCAATTCGGATGCGACATGCTACTACCAAGATTTTGGAAGCTTTGAGTTTCGCTGGGAAAGCCATACCGAGTTTTCTACCTACACCTTCATTCATCATGTTGAAAGCGCCCCATTTGAGAGGACAGGCATCTCTCCATTACCAGAGGAGTGGTTGGCTGGACTACCCGGGAAAGTCATCAGTGGCTTGCACATCGACATCGAAGCACCTCCGGAAAAAATCGATATCGAGTCATTAAGAGGGCATTTTGAGGGCCATCGATTAATCAGCAGTTTCGTGCATGAAAAGCGAGCGCAAATCTGGACTTCTTATCGTATTCACAGCGACAACATGGGCCGCTTTCTGATTTTTAATCATGATCTAAACCCATGCCAAACAGGCCGCCTGGTTCGACGGATTCTTGAGTTAGAAACTTATCGCATGATGGCCTTGCTGGCCTTTCCGATTGCGAAAGAAATTGCACCCAAAATTCGTGGAATGAACCTTGAACTTGCAGGGATCATCACACAGATTGATGCCATTGAAGACCTAGAAGATGAGCGGCGGATGATGAGTCTACTCACCGAACTTTCCGCAAACATAGAAAAAGTGATTTCCGACACGCACTACCGGTTTTCCGCAACAGAGGCATACTACCGCATAGCGAAGAGCCGCATTGCAGAGCTAGAGGAAACAGAAGTATGCGGGCTGCAGACGCTTGATGAATTTCTAACTCGGCGGCTCAAACCAGCCTATTTTACGTGCGATACCGTCAGCAAAGACTTAGATGAACTATCAAGCAGGATTGATCGCGCAAGCGAACTTCTTCGCACGCGCATGAACTTGACGATTGAATCTCAAAACCAGCGTCTACTGCAATCCATGAACCATCGCGGAAAACTGCAACTTCGAATGCAGCAAGCCGTTGAAGGTTTATCCGTCGCAGCCATTTCCTACTATCTGGTTGGCCTTGTGAAGTACGCAGCTGAATCCGCTAAGGCAGTAGGCGTAATAGATTCAAGTTATTTAATCGTGGGATTCGCCGTGCCAATTTGCATTGCAACGGCGGTTCTGGGCTTACGACGAATCAAAAAAAGCATACTCAGAGAAAGCAAAACCTAGACTGTCGAAAAAGTTTACACATCCAACCATTCAAACAAACAAATGAGCAACACTTTACTTATAGATCAGTAGCTTAACTAACTAGGTACACTAATTGCTTATCTAAGCTCTGTTGTAAACGTAGTATTAATAGGGATATGAAAATGAAATTAGCAAGTTTAGTGGCGGCAGCAGCCTTAACGGTCAGTTCAATCGCCAATGCAACCTTGATCACCAATGGCGGCTTTGAAGATTCAACAATCACGAATGGTTGGACCTACTACTCAGATATTGGTGGCTGGGAAGGCGACAACATTGAAGTATGGGCTTCAGGCTTCAATGGCGTAACCTCTTATGAAGGCTCAAAGCATGGAGAATTGAACGCGCACCCTTACGATGGAACTGCCTTCTCGATTTACCAAAGCTTTGCAACGAGTACAGGTGCAGCATACGACGTATCACTAGCATACCGTGCTCGCTCAAGTAACAGCGAATCATTCCGATTAGAATTGTTTACCGGTGACCTAACGAGCCGCACACATCTTCTCGACGTAGTGCTCGACAGCCGCCTCAATGTTTGGAACACCTACCTCAACGATTTTGTTGGCACAGGTAGCGAAACGTATCTGATGCTCACGTCGATCGTTCCAAGCGCTGGCACCGTCGGCAACTTTATCGATGCCGTTAGTGTTTCAGAAGTCCCAGAGCCTGCAACACTAGCACTCATGGGTCTTGGCCTTGCAGGTTTAGCTGGCGCACGCCGTCGATCTAAGTAACGCCAAACCGAACAGCTTTAAAAGGCGCAGAGAGCATTCTCTAGCGCCTTTTTCTTTGCCTGAAATACCGCATACCAGCACTTCAAATAGTGAGCACTGAACCTTAAACCTCGAACCTCGAACCTCGAACCTCGAACCTTAAAGCTTGAACTTTGAACCTTGAAAGTCATCTCTCAAACGCAACTCTTTCAAAACATACTTTGAAGATCAGACTCCGAACATTCGTGCAGCTTCATCTGACAAGCTAGACCATTTAACGCGATCAATCACCTCCACTCAAACGAGCGCACTGCGTGCAATACAACCCAAGATTCCGCGCCATTGAGCGCGTATCCGCCAACCTTCACAACATAAGAGCGACCCCAACGTTCTAACAAACGCAATACTCGCCTTCCCCTTACGCTTACAGAAACGCACGTCGGGGTGCAGGGATAACACCCGGAACGTGGCGACGCTGCGCATTCAGAACAAAATGCACCCAGAACGTCTTAGGCACAAAAAAGCCCGCTATCAAGCGGGCTTTTTATCTCAGATCTGAGCCTGGCGTTATCTAACGCCGCAACCATCTGGGTGCGACGCTAAAAAACAAATCAAGCAGTATGTGTTACTGTTGTCGACGACGCGCCAGAACAAGACCGACAAGGCCTAGCCCGAACAACGCAAGTGTTGCCGGCTCAGGAACAGCAACTGCATTTAAACCGATAATATGGTCATCATGATTGTCATCGGGACCAGCACCAGAATCGTCCCAATAAAGGACGGCATCGTAGAAAACGCCACCAAACGTGTAATCAAGCATTACCGCAAAAGACTGAGCAGAACCGAAATCCTTGTTCTCACCATTCGCTAAACCCGCCGAAATGTTATTCGCATAGAAACGAAAATCCAACAAGCCAGCCGAAACATTCGAAACACTCAAGCTGTTACCAACTGCGTTGGACTTGTTGTTCAAGTTATAGCTATCGTTTTGAAAAAAGAAATCGTTGTTGTAGCCCGCTTCATGCCCCAGATACGTAAAGGTCAGATCAACCGCAGTCGTCGCGAAGACGTTTCCGCCAATGTTGTAATCATCACCTGAGACAAAATTATTATTCGTTGGCGCCGTATAAATCTCACCGCCTTGCACCTCAATCAGACCCGCCTGCGCGCCTGCTGCCAAAGAAACCAGTGCGATCATCGCTAATATCTTTTTCATTTTTTACGATTCCTACTACTTAACTACAAGAATACTTGATCATCCTGACCAAACGAGTACCGAGGTATCAGCAAGAAGCAAACCATCAATAAAAAAACCTTTTAACTCATTAACTTATAGAAAGGCGCGAGCGGTAGATATCTCCAAAGTGTAAATATATCTGACACTCAAAAATCCATCGATAATACCAAGACATTTCGCGAAAGCCGAGCAGTAAACATGACTGCACTTATTGGAATGCCTTGATCTTTATTCTCAACGTTCCGTCTCTTACTTCAACAGACTGCAAGCTCGACTTGGCAAGCCTCTGTTGCGCATTCTCATCATTCAGAACAAACACAGGACTAGCTCGCAAAGCGCCAGAGATTAACCCCTGCGCATAGGGCTTTATCAACGCCGTGCCTTGCTCTGTTAAACCATCAATAACCAAAGTGTTGATGATTGCATCGCGAATATAAAATGCGCCTTCCGTTTTTTCATACACGACCGTACCGCTGACACCAATCGTACCGCTACTTCTCAAACCGTTCGGCGCCAAGGTCTCGATTTGCGCACTGACTCCTACTTTATTCTCGTCTTCATAAAGTCGAACATTCGGGTGCGCAATGGAAATAATCCCGAACAAGGTCTTTCGCTGAAACGGCATCATCTCCTCAACCCGATTTTGCAGCTCTCGTTCAGTGACTTCCTTCACGAAAGTAAAGGCACAAATGGAGGTCGAAAACAGCAGCAACGCCACGCCCAAAACTCGTTTCATTTTTTATCCCTATCCTGACTTAGCCAACAATTAGCCAACCATTAGCCAACCAGCCATCCAATAAATCATTACCAAGCAGATCCTGCTTGAATGTACCACACCGTATCCTCTGGCCCTCGCGCTAAATCCAGCCCCATGAAAAAACCATATCGACGCGCGACGTGATATCGAAAACCCGCACCTTTGTTAATCAAACTATTTGAAGATCCGATATCATCGAGATCATTTGCAATACGCCCCGCGCCTAAGAAGGCCAATAATTCCCAACGAAACCCCATTTCGTACTGCATCTCGACTTCGCTTTGT
>NZ_LWFT01000626.1:0-3158 GCF_001635105.1 Oleiphilus sp. HI0079 | reverse complement strand
TCAGTGATAACAAGTCAATCGTATTCTGCATTTTGCGAGTTTTTGGATTCTGCTTGCGGTATCGTTCTTGGAGCAAATAAAGAGTACCTCGTTTCGAGTCGACTTCGTCCGATTTTGGAAAGCAATGAATTAGAGAATCTTGAGTCTCTTTTAGAAAAGTTGAAGTTTGGTAACACCAAGTTGCGCCAAGCTGTGGTCGACGCGATGACGACGAACGAAACTCTCTGGTTTCGCGATGATCACCCTTTTCGGTTTTTTAAGGAAGAGCTCCTTGAGCAGCTTTACAAGGACGCGCCCTCAAGAAAACCTCGTATTTGGTCTGCCGCTTGCTCTAGTGGACAAGAGCCGTATTCGATAGCGATATGTGCAACGGAGTTTGGCAAAAGCAAGCCTTTGCTTGGATCTCGTGGCTTAGATATTGTTGCGACCGATATCTCTTCGGCTATTCTTGATGTTGCTCGAGCTGGAGTCTACGACAAGCTTGCGTTGAATCGAGGTATGTCGGCTGAGCGTTTAAAGCAATTTTTCGATGAAACCTCTTCTAACACTTGGGCCGTAAAACCTGCGATTAAGCGTTTGGTTCAATTCAAAGCTCTTAATCTGCAAGAAAGTTATATCGCACTTGGTGGCAAGCTAGACATGGCATTTTGTCGTAATGTCCTCATATATTTCTCTGCGGAGAATAAACAGAAGATTTTAGAAAAGATTCATTCGCAGTTGCGTCCGGGTGGGTACTTGATGCTCGGAGCCTCCGAGTCCATTGGTCCTGCTGGGGAGAAGTTTACGATGCAGCAGTACAAGGGCGGTATTGTCTACCAAGCTAAGTAAATACTTGGCTTGCTTTTCACTTTCTCCTCATATAAATTACGCCGCTCTTCAGCACTGGGTACACCTTTACTTCGTTCTTAACGTGTCGAGTAAAGAGAGGTGTTTGAGTGGGTCGTTTGTCTTGCTTTGCGTTGCCAAGAGCGATGTTTTGATAACGAAGCCACTCAATATGTTTAGACATATGCGCTGAAAAACGGTGAGGTGTCCGAGCGGTCGAAGGAGCACGCCTGGAAAGTGTGTGTACGGCAACGTACCGAGGGTTCGAATCCCTCTCTCACCGCCATTTTAAAAATGTTTCTCCAGCCAGGCTCGGCTGCCTGCGATGATTTGTTTCTCTTTGTGTAGCGCATTGTAGAACCGCATTAGTCTTCCTTTGAATTCCTTCTTAGAGTGCTTGTGAATCTCATTTTGATTATCAATCTGAGTGAGTAAGTCGTTTGCCAGCCTCTTCGCGTTCGTTTTATCGCCACATAAGAGTGTCAGTATCTTGATCATGCTTTTGGAAGCGCCGTCTGTCGAGAAGTATGCGTTTGGCTGTGCTATCTGACTGAATTCGGGGCGTGGTGTGGCAAATACTCGGCAGTTCTTTGTCTTGTTTGCGACGAGGTGTGTTGCTCGCTCTTTACTGATTGGTAGGATAAAGCGTTCTAGCGGGATGAAATGCGCTCCTTTTGGATCGAAATAATTGTAGTTTATTGCGTGTTTAAAAAGATCTAATACACCATATGTTACATAGAGTTGTTCGCCTGCTAAGTAGTCCTTTCTCGCTTCAAGAAAAAGCTTGTCAGCGGTGCTCGCAATACCAGACCCTCCAACATCATTGTGGTTAAAACAATCAAGTATGGGTACGAAGCCTTGGTCGGCCATCGCTCTAGAGGCATAATTTAGGGTCACCAAACTGCACGTATCTTGTTTTATTTTTTTGTCGAACTGGCAGATGGCAGAGGATAGCGCGATGTTTGATTTTCTGAACTCTAGTATGTCTCTCAGCAAGCGCGGCGCAGCGGAGGCAAGGGTGCGCTCCTCAGACGAGGTTAGATACTGAACGGATATTTCTCTTAAATATTCTTCAGGGTCAAACAACTTAAATACAGGCGCGAATTCCGAGCTCTCTCCAAGGTCCATTTCTCGGCTAGCGCTGTGAATATGTATCGCAGCTGTAGATGTGCCTGCAGGGTAGTGGTTTGGGCGAGGGTTTAAAAGTGCGGCTTTAGGGATAGATGCGAACGTACAGCCCGCGTTAACCTTCGACTTGGCAAACAAGCCGGGCACCCCGTCAATGATTTTGCGCTCGATGTGCGGATGGAGCTCTAGGCCGCGCTGGGTTGCCCATTTGAGCGCTTCCCGATAATTGTCTTGAATGCTTGGCATGATCACAATAATTACATGTTTGGAAACGCCATTATCTTAGCGATTTCGAGGTGATATAACGGTGCAATAGTTCTAATTTGCCTTTAATTAGTTCGTTTTGGAGTGATCAAGTTAAGCTTGGCTCTCTTTAAGGCTGCAATCTAAGAGGCCTTGATTTCGTGGTCTTTTTAAAAATGTGCGCTTAAGCCAGTCGTTTCGCTATTTGCCTATCGCTTCACACTGCCCAAGCTTAGAAAAGTTGTTTATACTACCGCCCCTTTTTTCAAAGAGCGTGAGCTCATTCAAGTCAGAATGTCAGTTAGAGGTTTTGCTAAATGCCAATTTATGAATATGCGTGTAAGTCCTGTGGCTTTCAGAAAGACGTGCTTCAGAAAATTAGCGACGATCCTTTGACTACCTGTCCAGAATGCTCTGAAGAGTCGTTCTCCAAGCAGATTTCTGCGCCGGGGTTTCGCTTGTCTGGAAGCGGGTGGTACGAAACAGATTTCAAAACCGGGAAAAAGAAAAATTTAGCTGGGGACGCAAGTAAAAATAATGCGTCAACCAAGTCGAGCAGCGAAAGCGCTGCATAAAAGTTATAAGTTAAAGTATAAGTAGGACGAGACTATGCGCAGTCATTATTGTGGCCGAGTTACTGAAGAGTTGATAGGTGAAGAGGTAACCATCTGTGGTTGGGTTCACCGCCGTCGAGATCATGGTGGTGTTATTTTCCTGGATATGCGCGATCGAGAAGGGATTGCTCAGGTGGTGTTTGATCCGGATACCGAGGAGAGCTTTGCTGCCGCAGACAGAGTAAGAAGTGAGTATGTCCTGCAAATCAAAGGTTTCGTGCGTGCCCGCCCTGAAGGCACGATTAACGAAAATATGTCTACCGGTAAAATTGAGATTCTTGGTAAAGAGTTGACGGTTTTGAACGCTGCAGAAACGCCACCGTTTCCGCTTGATGAGTATGTAGATGT
>NZ_LWFT01000625.1:0-760 GCF_001635105.1 Oleiphilus sp. HI0079 | reverse complement strand
TACCGAAGTCAGCTTTAAAATCATCCAGAATTGATTGGCAAATTAAGCAGGCGGTAGAGCGGCATAAAATCACGCGTAGCTACTATGAACGCGCAACCGTGGATGCGCTTACCAAAATCCACAACCGAGCCTATTTTGATGAGGTGCTCGAAAGGGCCGTATCGGAACACGATCGCTCTGGTGAAGCCATGGCATTGGCGCTGATAGATGTTGATAACTTCAAAATACTAAATGATGAACAGGGCCATAGCGCGGGTGACAGAGCATTGAAGGCGCTCGGTGACACACTAAATGCCTGTAAACGCAAAGAAGATATTGCGGCGCGAGTCGGTGGTGATGAGTTTGCCTTGCTGATGGTGTACACCAAAGAACGCACCGGGGCGGCGTATCTTATTGAACGTATTCGTAGTCATTTTCAGGACTTCGCTTCCAAAGCCGGCTTGAACTTTGTGCCGACTTTGAGCATTGGTATTGCTTGGCATGCGCCGCCTATGACACCTGAGAAGCTGTACGAAAAAGCCGATAAAGCGATGTATCAGGCTAAGAAGATGGGCAAAGGGGCACACATCGTTCTTGAATAGAATTTGATGTAGCAACTATCGATGAGACGCTGATGCTAAAACGTGTCGATCGATCGGTTGATGGGTTGCGATACTCCCAGACCATAAAGCGCTAGATCAAGGCGCGGCCACAGCTTAGAGCGGCGCTTCGCACTCGACGGACTTCTTTTTGCAAAACTTCACTCCAGGTTTGGCCTCTG
>NZ_LWFT01000624.1:0-1378 GCF_001635105.1 Oleiphilus sp. HI0079 | reverse complement strand
TTGAGCACGTGCCGTCTCCTCTTTCAATCATCCAAGCATGCGAGAAATTATTAAAGCCTGGTGGTGAGCTTTTTCTAAGCACGATTAATCGAAACCCGAAGTCATATTTATTCGCGATTATTGGCGCCGAGCACATATTGAAAATGCTTCCAAAGGGGACACATGAGTTCAAGAAGTTTATTAAGCCCTCAGAGCTTGCGAACCATGTGCGAACAGCAGAGTTGGATATGCTTGATTTAACAGGTATGACTTACAATCCGATCATTAAGGAATACAAGCTATCGCGGGATGTTGACGTCAATTATCTTATGCATGCCAAGAAGCCGCTAAAATGATGGCAATTAGAGGCGTGCTTTTCGACTTAGACGGTACGCTGATGGATACCGCACCTGACTTCTACGTCACCTTGCATGAACTCAGGCAGCGTTACCAATTGCCTCGTTTATCTGAGCTTACTATTAGAAATAGAGTATCTGATGGTTCGAGAGCACTCACTCAGCTCTGCTTTGACCATGACTCACTAGACCCCGACACATTCGAGCAGCGCCGCTTGGAGCTTTTGGATATTTATGCTGAAGTAGCGGGACATCAAGTATCGATATTCCCCGAGATGACTGAAATACTGAATATCCTTGATTCAAATCAGATTCCGTGGGGGATCGTTACCAATAAGCCACGGCTCTATACAGAGCTCATTCTCGAGCGCTCATCGCTCAACTTAAACTGCAAAGTATTGGTATGCGCAGATGATTTGAGCAACGCAAAACCGGACCCAGAAGGGATACTCCTCGCATCTAGAGAGCTAGATTTGAATGCCCAAGACATTCTCTATGTGGGAGATCATGAACGGGACATCATCGCTGGCAAGCGTGCCGGTTGCCGGACTGCTGCGGTCACCTTTGGCTATTTTGACGAAGAGATCAACATCGATAGCTGGAGTGCTGACTTTGTCATTACATCGCTAAGTGACTTTGAAAGACAAACCAAATTTCAATAAGGCGATTCTGCGTATCATTCCAAGCAGTTCGTCGCCGCACGCTAAAAACAGCTATTTAACCAATCAGTGCCAACCAATACACCCACGCCTTAACAGTACATTTTCTGCACAAAAAGCTTGCAGTCAGAGCAAGCTAAACTACCCTAATATCTGTGATTTAGAGCAGCATCTTCGAATGACCACCTAGCCTTTACCATTCGTATTCATCATCGGTGAATAATGGGGATGCCTGTGCCAAGTAAGGTCGTATGTCACGTGCTTCTTCAGGAAAGAGTACAACTGAGTGATGGAAAAATGTCAGGAACGACTAGAACGTCTAGCAAAATGCCGAAACTCCATCAGCGAAAAAAGCTACGTGGTGCCAAACTTTTTCCAAGCGAC
>NZ_LWFT01000623.1:0-3640 GCF_001635105.1 Oleiphilus sp. HI0079 | reverse complement strand
CACTTGCTCAAGGCTACCAAAGAAATTGGGCTGCGCGATCACCAATGCAGCATAATCCTCACCCTCGTGCTGCTCCAATGCTTGGTGGTCAACAGTCAGCGCCTGCTGATCCATGGCCAATTCGGCCAATTCAATGCCCTGATTCTCAACAATGCTCTTTGTCGCTTTGCGGTAAAGAGGATGAACAGAACGAGCAACCAAGACGCGTTTACTCTTTGATTTGCGATTCGCTCGTATCGCCATCAAAACCGCTTCGGCCATACCGGAGGCACCGTCATACAATGAAGCGTTGGAGACATCCATCGCGGTAAGTCCAGCCATCATAGATTGGTACTCATAAATCAGCTGCAGCGTTCCTTGGCTTGCCTCCGCTTGGTAAGGTGTATATGCGGTCATGAACTCGCCACGGGTTGCAATATCCCAAACTGCGGCCGGAACATGATGTTCATACGCACCAGCACCAATAAAACACAGAGCGCCGCTGTCTTGGGTTGCGCGCTCATTCATGAGGCGCATCATATCCATTTCTGACAACCCTTCCGGCACATCAAAAGATTTGGCCCGTAAGTGTTCTGGAATTTCGTCAAACAGCTGATCAATCGAATCAACGCCTATGACGCCGAGCATTTTTGCAACGTCGGCATCGGTGTGAGGAACAAAAGGCATGCTAGCTCCTAAAAACAAATGTCCCTAGACGGGACAAAAGATATAACGTGTAAATCAAAAAGAGCGCGTAAACGCGCTCTCACAACTATTATCTAATGGTCGTCAGCTTCGCAGACATCCGCATACGCGTCCGCATCAAGAAGTGAGGCAAGTTCACTCGAATCTGACAGCTTTATTTTAAAGAACCAACCATCGTCATAAGGCTCGCTATTGACGATTTCTGGCGCTTCTTCAAGCCCTTCGTTAATCTCTAACACCTCACCACTCACCGGCGCATAGATATCTGAGGCGGCTTTTACTGACTCCACAACACCTGCTTCGTCACCAGCCGCAAGCTCTGTCCCTACTTCAGGAAGCTCTACAAAAACGACGTCGCCAAGTAATTCCTGAGCGTGATCGGTAATTCCGATTACTGCTGTTTCGCCATCGGCTTCCAGTCTCACCCACTCATGGCTCGACAAGTATTTCAGTTCACTCGGTACATTACTCATGGTTATCTCCTAAACTCGGTGGCTGGCACCGTTAATTCTAAAATTATTCGTAGACCCGTTTGCCATTACGTACAAACGGAGCTTTTACAACTTTTACAGGCACGCGCTTGTTACGCATTTCAACATCGCATGTTTCTCCAACTTGAACAGGCACTCTCGCTAGTGCGACAGAGTAACCTAATGTTGGGCTATATGTGCCGCTAGTAATTTCACCTTCAAGCGTCTCACCATTATGCTCAACCAACACTTTTTGATGTCCACGCAACACGCCTCGCGCTTCAAGCACTAAGCCTACCTGCTTGAATTTACACCCTGCACTTTTCTGAGCTTCAAGCGCCGGTTTGCCAATAAAATCCCGATCATCGGACCAAGCAACCGTCCACGCCATATTCGCTTCGAGAGGCGATACACTCTCGTCCATATCAGAGCCGTAAAGATTCATCCCTGCCTCTAAACGCAAGGTATCACGGGCACCAAGCCCACAAGGATGAACGCCCGCAGTCTCAAGCGCTTTCCAGAAAGCGCTTACTTGGTCGTCTGGCACCATAATTTCCAGACCATCCTCACCGGTATACCCTGTGCGACAGAACATCCAACCCTCATGTTCAATCCCTTGGAACACACTTAAACCTGCAATCACTTGTGCAGCAGAAGTCGCGACTTGCTGGCAAAGCTCAAGCGCCTTCGGCCCTTGCACAGCGACCATAGCTAGCTTTGGTCGCTCCGTTAAAGAGGCGTCAAAACCGGAAATTTGCGCTTCCATCCATGCCAAATCTTTCTCTCGTGTCGCACAATTCACGACCAATCGAAATCCTTCAGGCATTCGATAAACAATGAGATCATCAATAACTCCGCCCTGCTCATTGAGCATGCCGGTATAGAGCGCTTTGCCTATAGTTTTCAGTTTAGCGACGTCGTTGGCCAAAAGCTTTCTAAGATAGGATTCAGAATCAGGACCTGTGAGATCTACAATCGTCATATGCGATACGTCGAACATACCCACGTCTTGACGAACAAAATGGTGTTCTTCTACCTGGGAGCCATAATGAATTGGCATGTCCCAGCCACCAAAATCAACGATCTTAGCACCTGAATCAAGGTGCGCCTGATACAAAGGAGTTTTGTTACCCACAGAGAGGCTCCGGTAGCGAGTTTGAGTAGGCGGGCATTTTACCGAAACAAGCGCAGTAAAAACTAGCTTTTGAATAAAATTCGGTCAAAGAAACTTAGAATAGCCGGAAGATGCGAGGCGAATGATTGATAGGAGTGGTCGCCACCGCGCGTCAAAGACATCTTCGCCCCCACTAACTTGTTTGCAGCCTCACGATAGTCGAGCACCTCATCATCGGTTTCACTTAAAAGAAAAAGGTGCGATAAATCCAAAGCATCAGGGGACGATTCCAGCTCGAGCAACTGCTGCATATGCTCCGCTTTTACCTCATATCGCTCACCTGTGTACATATTGGTGTTTGTACCGATGTAATCAGTCAGCAATTCGAACGGTTTTACTGCCGGGTTGATTAATACAGCAGGCAATTCATATTCGGCATGTAAAAACAAACTGTAATATCCACCAAGGCTACTACCAATCACACCTGAAATATCGCCGCTCTCAATCATACCCCTGAGAAGGGTAATAGCCTGTTTAGGCTCAGGAGGCAAAGCAGGAACTTCGAGATGATACCGCTGACTTTGGTTGAAATAGACTTGCGCCTGTGAGGCTTTGACTGAGGCGGGAGAGCTATTAAATCCGTGCAAATAGAGTAAGGATTTAGTAACCATTACTTTTTAAATCAAGTTCATACTCAAAACTATTTGCGCGCTGCACATTTGTTTCGATCGAACCGTCTTCATACAACTTGAGCCAGCGATAACCCGGAGCGACTTCATCGAGTCCAAAATTATCAGACTTTGGTTTAAATTGAATACAGGTCGAAGGTGTTGCTAGCATGCGCTTGCCTCTGCGCTGCTCATCAAACTCCTGATGAATGTGCCCCCACAACACGGCCTCGACATGATCATTCGAGTCAACCATATTAAGAAAGGCCTCAGGATTACGTAAACCAATACGGTCAAGCCATCGTGCGCCAATCTCAACAGGGTGGTGATGCAAACAAACAAGCGCATGCGATTTGTCTGAACGTAATGTGGCGTCTAACACGTCTAGCTCTGACTGAGCCAACTCTCCATAAACATTGCCAGGAGACAGGGAGTCCAGCAGGACCAACTGCCACGCACCAAGCTTTAAGACTTTATCAAGCTCCGCACTTTCTCCTATCACCTGAGACATATTCTGGCGGTGATCATGGTTTCCGGGAAACCAGCGAATTGGGCACTCAAATTCAGCGAGCTCATCTTTCATTGTCTGATACGCAGCGATGGAACCATCCTGCGAAATATCGCCCGTCACCAAAATGCAATCCGGCGCGATCCCTTCGGCTTTAACCTCGTTAAGCACAGCAATCAGACTTTCGTAGGTATTC
>NZ_LWFT01000622.1:0-1248 GCF_001635105.1 Oleiphilus sp. HI0079 | reverse complement strand
TCGTAATTTAATATAAAAGCATTACCATCTTTAAACTCAAAAGTTACCCGCCTACCATTGACTGAAATAGACCAAATGTCCTCTCGCTCTCCTTTTAACGGATGCAATTGATAACCGGGCAAATCAACATCGTCGATCACTTGCGCAGTATCAATAGCTGCCAACTGCATTTTCAATTTCTTAGCATGGTGCGCACCACGCATCAATAAGTATAACGCCCACCTCAACGAGCAAATTTTGCTGGCGGCAGTTTTGTCAGTGGTGACAGTAACATTTGTCCGTTGGAGGCGCTTGTTAAATGCTCTTGTATGGAATAGCATGAATGCACATAACATATGCGCATTTGGAGTAAATAATATGCAAGCACTTTTTGACCAACAAGCACCTAAAAAAGCAACCAACCTAACTGTAAATAGCGACCTTTTAAATCAAGCTAAGAGCTTGAAAATAAATTTATCTGCCACACTTGAACAAGCCCTAATTGTACAAGTGAAAAACGCACAGCGCGAGCAATGGCTTAAAGAAAACAAAGATGCAATTGATGAGCTTAACAAGCTGAGCGATGAAAACGGCTTATTCTCTGACTCGTTTAGGAGTTTTTGATGAGCCAATTTACACTTTATCTGAACAAAGATAAAAGCAGTAAAAAGACCTACCCTTATTTTGTTGATGTTCAGAACAACTTGTTAAGTGATTTAAACTCTAGACTGGTTATACCATTAACACCATCAAACAAAGTAAACGATAAAGTAGCCCAAAAGCTTTGCCCTACCGTCAATATTGACGGCGACGAATTTGTTCTTGTAACCAATCAGATGACCACCGTTCCAAAGTCAATTCTAAAATCCGAGGTAGATTCTCTAGAGAGTTATCGGTATCAAATTATTGACGCCATTGATATGCTGATCACCGGCATTTAACGCCGTAATAACCGGGCTGCCGGTGCGAAGCAGTGGCAGTCCGATGGCATGGCTTGCCTTGCCATGAAGTTGATTACCTTGTTATGTTTTTTGTGCATTTAACAGTATTTAATTCTTTAACCTTGGAGTTAAAAGCAGACAGCAAATCTTGAAACTCCTTACTTTGAGTTACAATTTCTCTGAATGCTTTACGAAATTGGTCACCATTTTCACTTTGCGGCTTGTTTTTGATTTTTTGGTATTTTTGGACCGCTAATTTGAAACTTGAACTTTTCTTAGAGAGCGTAGCCTCTAATTCGGGAGAATAATCAATCCATTGATTTAGTTT
>NZ_LWFT01000621.1:0-803 GCF_001635105.1 Oleiphilus sp. HI0079 | reverse complement strand
CATTAATGATAAACGTAGATTCACCCCAACTGACCACCTGCTTGCCAAGTTTGACACTTAAAGGCATGTCACCAAGATAAAAATCACCAAAGATATAAGCATCCATTAGCTCAATGCCAGACGCATTGTCTTTACCATCTTTACTCAGTTGGCGAGGCGGGTTGATACCGTCAGATGCAAAGTTTTCATCCTCTAGCACAAAGTCATAATAGTAACGAGCACGAGCGAAAGCGCCAAAAGTGTCACCTTGAATCAAGAAGTCTGTGCTGCCCTTGATACTTTCCGAGTACGTGTCACCTTTTGCGAAATTCAGGTTGCCATCATCACTATTGATTGATGCTCCCAAGCCGCCGTATTTGCCTTGGCCTGCATTAATGTCATTACCCCAATAGCCATTACCCGCACCAATATTATTGTTGGCTGGATCTTCCATTCTCCAACCAGCACCAGCGGTAAGCGTGGTATCAATGCTTGCTTCGTAATCGCCTACATAGAACTGAAAAGCACTAGCGGGTGTAGATACGGAGGCCGCAACGGCAAGTGCCAAAGGCAACTTACGAAACTGTCGCGACAACTGTTTTTTATTTGTCATCGAACGCTACTCCATTTATTCAATCGCTGGAAATCGCGATGTTTCACTAATGTGCTCGAGCAAGAGCACAAAAGAGATCAAGGGAAACCGATATTATTATCGAACTACCTGACCGCCGCCCATGTACTGATGGCGGTTTAGGTCGATTAAGAAAAGCATAGACACTAATTTTATTTTCGACCAATTTAAAACTGGATTTTTTTCAAACAGT
>NZ_LWFT01000620.1:0-10664 GCF_001635105.1 Oleiphilus sp. HI0079 | reverse complement strand
TTCGTTGCACTGCTTTATAGGTGGTGTTTCCGGTATTGAGATCAGGAAAGATGAAGACTGTCGCCTGGCCTGCGACAGGGCTATCTGGTGCCTTCTTGGCAGCAACGCTTTCAATTGCCGCGGCGTCATACTGCAAGGGGCCGTCTATAATCAAATCTGGTCGTGCTTTTTGGGCAATAATGGTTGCTGCACGAACCTTTTCAACATCAGCGCCGCTGCCGCTAGACCCAGTGCTGTAACTAATCATGGCGACTTTGGGCTCTATACCAAAAGCGCGGGCAGAATCTGCGCTTTGAATCGCGATATCTGCAAGCTCTTCTGCGTTCGGTTCAGGATTGATTGCACAGTCACCATAAACCAGAACTTGCTCGGGTAGGCACATAAAGAAGATCGACGACACTACTTTCGCGCCAGGGCTCGTTTTGATGAGCTGTAGGGCTGGTCGAACGGTGTTCGCCGTGGTGTGAACAGCGCCGGAGACCAGTCCATCAACCTCGTCAAGCGCGACCATCATGGTCGCAAGAACAACGTTATCTTCAAGTAACGAGCGAGCCATATCTGGTGCGAGCCCTTTATGTTTTCGAAGCTCAACCATGCTTGCAACATAACGCTCTCGAACATCGTCTGGGTTGATCACCTGAATATCTTCATGGAGCTTTAAGCCTTGTGCTTGAGCGACCGCCTCAATCTCGACTGGATCGCCAATCATGACGCAGTCTGCAATCCCCCTTTCTTGGCACGCAATCGCCGCCGCAACGGTCCGAGGTTCATTCCCTTCTGGTAAAACGATACGCCTGTTTGCTGAGCGCGCATTCACAGTAAGCATATGACGAAAAGCGGGTGGAGAAAGACGTGTTTTACGTTCTTTCTCGCAAAGGTGTTCGAGCCAGTCCAGATCGAGATATTCTGAAACCATGCTCACCACGCGCTGCATGCGTGGCTCATCATCGCTCTGTACAACGCGATTAAGGTTTGCGAGCGCAGCGGCTGCAGCAAAGGTATCAAGTTCGGTAGAGAGCAGAGGCAGGCCTGCTCTGAGTGCGGGCCCACAGAGCGCATGAATGCGCTCATTGATCGCAGAGTCACTCGTCAATAAAATGCCTGCTAACGGCGTTCCAGTGAGGCTTGCCATACATGCGGCCATGATCGCGTCACTCCGATCTGAAGGCGTAACGACGAGGGCGCCTGGCACAAGGCGAGGTACAATGTTATCTATCGTTTTTGCGGCGAAGACTATTTCCTGAATGCGGCGTGTGTCATGTTCGCCTTCACTAATCGCATTGAGCGAAAGTGAGTGCTGTAGATCAGAGACGCGTGGTGCAGAGAGCTCTTTCAAGAATGGGACGGCACCAATAAGACGGAAGTTGTCGGTGTAAATAGGCAGCTCCGAATATTCCGCTACTTGGCTGGAAAAGTCGTCGGCCTCAATATCTCCGGCCTTGTTGAGTATGACACCTAATACATCAGGGTCTTCGCTACCTGAATAAAGTGACGCTGAAACCTTAAGCAGCTTGTTAAGCGCGTCTGCACTTCGATTTTGAGGGTCCGTAACAAGAATGACTTGTGCGTCAAGATTTCGTGCGATATCGATGTTTAGTCGAGCGATGTATGCTTGTGACCGATCGTTTGGTATTCCTTCTACGACAACGACATCGCAGTTCTCGGATGCAATCTGAAAGTTGGCAATCACGCGCTCCATCAGCAAACCGCTCTTGTTTTCGCTCATGAGGGTCTGCGCCTCTGGAAGCGAAATTGTCTGTGCTGGCGTCACCTTGTTAAGCATTTTCGCAAAATCACGAGAATTGTCGGGATGGCTTAATTGGTAATCAATGGGTTGAAAAACACCAACACGGACGCCGATCCGCTCAAGTGCGTAAACTAAACCATAGGTGATTGACGTCAACCCGGATTGCACGTTGGTTGGAGACAAAAAGAAAGCCTTGCTCATTCGGTGTATCCTTACTTAATTCTTACAGAGTTCTGCGCTTTGGGAGGCAATCATCCACTCTTCGTCAGTCTTAGTAACGAATATAGGGAGACTGCTGTTGTCGTTAATTGGAACAATATCGTGTTCAATTTTATTGTTTCGGGAGAGGTCGAGCTTGAACCCAAGACCCGCGAGCAGTGTGACCGTTTTATCGCGAATACGCGTAGCGTTTTCTCCGATACCGCCCGTAAATATTAAGCCGTCTACGCGATCAAGCGAGACCCTCATGCCGCTGATGTGTTTGGCTAATCGAAAGCAGAACATATCAATGGCGAGTGCTGCATCGTAGTCACCTTCGTTTGCGGCCTTTTCTAATGTGCGCATATCATTCGAGAGTCCGGATACGCCAAGTAAGCCGCTTTGTTTATTTAACAGCGTGTCTATCTGTTCGCCCGAGTAACCTTGTCGAAGCAGATAAGCAAAAATACCGGGGTCGATATCACCGCTCCGTGTTCCCATGACGAGCCCCTCGAGCGGCGTCATTCCCATTGAAGTATCCACGCTATTTCCGTTTGAAATCGCGCACACGCTTGCTCCGTTGCCTAAGTGTGCGCTTATGAAACTGCAATTTGCTAATGGCTTGCCAAGGTGTTTAGCGGTCGCTTCAGCAACAAAGTGATGGCTCGTACCATGAAACCCGTATCTGCGAACGGAAAGCTCTTCATAAAGATGTTTGGGTAGTGCGTAACGAAAGGCGCACGCTGGCATGGTTTGGTGGAATGCCGTGTCAAACACCGCAACTTGTGGCACTTCTGGATACGCTTTCGACAAAAGCTCTATACCCATAAGGTTGGCTGGATTATGCAATGGGGCAAGTGGAGTGCAATCACGAATTGCTGCAATCACAGTTTCGTCAACGATACTTGCTTTGTTGAAATGCTCTCCACCATGGACAACCCGATGCCCAACTGCTAATAGCTGAGATCTTAGCGAGAACGGTTTTTCAAGTGTGCTTAATATATGCTGAATGATGCTGCCGTGGTCGGCGTATGGAAGCTCGATGTGATTCTGGCTTGAGTCGCTAAATTCGATTTTTGCTCGCGCCTCCTCACTTCCAAGCGCTTCCGCAAGTCCGGTGACGAGCGCATTTCGATTATCTTGGGAATATAAAGCAAATTTCAGCGACGAGCTGCCGCAGTTGATAACGAGTATTTTATTTTGCATATCAGGGATACCGCTTCCTTACACTGACAGCCAGTATATTAAAAACCGCTCGCTTCGGCTGCGAGAGCGGAACATTCGTAGTACGTGTCGTTTATAAGCTGGGGGTCTAAACCTATCTCTGCAAGGCCTTCCCAGTCGATTTCATCGACGCGGCCCTGTTCAAAAAGCAAGGTTGAGTTAATGATTAAGCCCTGAGGCCCCGTTCGATCTATGAGCGCCTCGCGCATCGATTCCTTTACGGGAATTTGCTCAATGAGCTCCACGATTGGGACATCAAAAAACGCATCCAAGCAGCTTAAAAGACCAGATGTGTAATATTCAGTTTGCATGCTCGGATCGATTTGTTGCGCAAGCTTCTCGCAAGTCAAAGCGCGAACAATAGCAATATATTGAAGAGCATCTGGTTTATTGTCGAGTTTGCTGAGCGCGAGCAGCGTAGCCCAGCTGCGCACTCGATTAATCCCAAGCAGCGCAACAGCAGAATTGATGGAATCAATCTCTTTAGTTCGACGATACGCTGCGGAATTAATCAAACGCAGTAATTTATAGCTAATAACCGGATCTTGAGAAATGATATCGCTAATTCGTTTGACGTCTGTCGTGGGGTCTTGAAGCTCGGCAACGAGACCCAGTACTGCAATTTGATTGGTCGCAAGTTTTTGACCATGCATTATCTCGGGCTTCGCTAAAAAGTAACCCTGAAAAAGTTGAAATCCCATCGCCTTACATGCTTCAAACTCTTTGTGCGTTTCTACTTTTTCGGCAAGCAGCGTGAGGTCAAAGGGTTTTAAGTAGTCAACGGTGTTTTGGATATCACTTAGTGTTTGTCCGAGAATGTCGACTTTTACGATATCAATGTAGGGCAGTAGCGGCTTGTATTGCGGTGCCCTGACGACATCATCTAAAGCGAGGGTATAGCCAATTTTCTTCAGCTCGATAACACGTTTAATAAAGCTTGGTGTTATCTTTACGTGCTCCAGAATCTCGATGACGATCGAATGGGGGTCAAAGATGGGGCGTTCCATTAAAAGTTCGCCGGAGAAGTTAACAAAAGCCGGGGCGCCGCCCGTCACAAACTGCAAATCGCTTTCGGTGAAAAGGTTTAGTAAAACATTGGATGTGGCACTGAGATCACAAAGAATATTTGCGGCGTTCTGCTCATTGTCGCGAAACAGCAGCTCATAGCCATAAATTTCTTTATTCGCATCGTATATTGGTTGCCGCGCCAGCAGCACATCGTCTTTCTGCATAAAACCTAATTAAGCGGCCGTTCGAAGCTTCGATGGCGAGTTGACTGCTAGTATTCAAGAGTATGTAGTTAAGTGTAGCTGACCTTTTGCCTTGTGAGAGCGGCTAGAGTAGAAAAAATTGCAATAAATGCATGTAACATTCGAGGTAACGACGTTGTTTGAGGAGATAGCGCAGCGGGTGCTTAGCAGCTTGCACTTGCTAAGTGCAAAAACATCCATCTGGTAGAAAAAAGAAGTGGCGTCCCCTAGGGGAGTCGAACCCCTGTTACCGCCGTGAAAGGGCGGTGTCCTAGGCCTCTAGACGAAGGGGACGCATAGGTACTTCGTCGAAGTGGCGCGAATATTAGGGACTTTGTTTTTTGAAGTCAACAAAAAATATTCACCACTGTGCAAATTACTGTATTTGATTCACGCAGGCCTTTAAATTGTTCGCGGTGTAGTCAAAGCTGGCTAACATTCCTTTGTTTTCAATGAGCTTAAAGTATTGGATTGCGACATCAAAATGCGAATCAGGCGTTTCTAGTAGTACCTGGTCGATGTTGAATGTCGCATTAACGCGCAAGATGATTTCATACCGTAGTTTGTTTTCACCGGCGCAAAAGTAATAGGGGTATTCCAAAAGGTCTTTTGCGGGCGCACCCTTTGCCTCAAACACTAATTTGGCACAGCGCGCATAGTTACTATTAACCAGAGAATAGGCATTAAGGATACCTTCTTTGTCGAGCAACTCGTATATCTCTATTACGCGTTGTTTCGCCTTTTTTTGCCCAAAAGGGAGCGTGTTGATCGCATCGTTTTGCGGTATCCCTCTCTGGGCGAGCTGAAGCACCGTTAGCTGCTCAATAGTGAGCATTGTGCATGAGATAAAGTCATGTGGGATGTCTGGGTTTGCGCGCTGATCTGAACGTGCGAGCGCAGTATTGCACTGTAACGCTAGTAATACGAGGAACAGGGCGATGCCCGGCGATACGAAGTGGAGCAAGTTTAAATCCAGCTGATTGAATGCGTGAAGAGCGAAGACTACCCAAAGTTCTGCCCGCCAACCAAACCTTTATGGATAAATGGCGGCCAACGCTTCGCTAATTGTCGAGTACTTAAAACTATAGCCCAAATTATTCAAATATTCTGGGGTCACGGTTTGACTGTCTAGTAGGAGTGCTGCGCGCTCTCCAAAAATAAGATTGACGACGAAAGCCGGCATGGCGAAAAACCTTGGTTTATCGAGTGATTTGGCAAGTGCATCGCTGAACTCGCGATTGCTCACTGGTGAATTCGAGCACATATTGACAGGCCCTGCTGCAGCCTCGGAGCCAAAGAGCAAGTGAATGATCCCGACGGCATCTTCTACATGAACCCAAGACATCATTTGTGCACCATTGCCCATGGTCGCCCCCAGACCCAAGCCAAAACTAAGTTTTAGCTTTTGGAGCATCCCTCCTTGCTTGGCAAGCACGATACCGGTCCTTAACATGCATGTTCGATCTGATCTGACGTGAGTTGACGCTTCTTCCCAGTCACGGCATAGCTGAGCGGAGAAGCCTTCACCGTTGCCACTTGCCTCGTCAAACGTTGTTGTGGGCGATGACGGATAAAAGCCTATGGCAGAACCGCTGACCAACGCCTCGAAGGGTCTTGGCAAAGTACGTGACAGCGCGGCGAGCTCTTCTGTTATACCGATCCGACTAGCGCGAAGATTCTGCTTTCGTTGCATTGTCCAAGGTTTGTCGACGATAGGCTCTCCACTCAGATTAAGGCAGTAACGGATCGTACTTTTCGCCGGAATCTGGGTGAAGCTCGAAATAACTTCCACTTTCCTTCCGATTTTAGCAGTAACGGTCTTCGGCTCTTGACGGGAGAGAACGACAACCGAAACCTCGCTCGGCAGTGATCGGATAAATGCACTGCCAATTAGGCCGGACCCGCCAGTTATTAAATAATCAATGTCGTGTTTCATTTTGCTTACCTTGCCTTCAAATCAAGCGACTGCCAGATCTAAGGTTCAGATCGGTATTGGCTCGTGTTCTCAAATGCGTTTTCAAAGCAGGACCGACTAACTTTTTTCACTTAAGTACGCTGAAGCGGCTTCGTACATCGCATTTTCGATAGCAGGGTGTTGACCGACTGGTGGCAGCAAGTCGATCTTTAGCCCCAGTGTGTTTTCGTATTCTGAAATCATTCGGGGGACGTCTGTCTTAAGATGGCGGCCAATGGCCAAGAACAGCGGAAGAACCCGAACGTTTTGGAAGCCGTCTTGCTTGGCCTCAATGCACACTTCTTCCAGAGAGGGGGAGCTGAGCTCCATAAATGCCAAATCGGCTTCTTTAAAGCTCTCACGAACACGCTTAGTCATCTGATAAAACGCATCAGACCATTCTTTACTACTACTACCGTGGGCCAAAAGAATTAACTTCGTTTTCATCCTAAACTCTATTCCTTGAAGTTGATTAAGATATTGTACGCTGATTTATACGTTTATGGATCAACAGGGCTTGTTCGTTTGCGTCTACATTGCACGCTTTATAGCGTGTATTTTGTTGTTAGTAATCCATTTTCATCATAAGGGCTGTACATAACGTGGAACAATCTGTTGTATGGGCAATAAACGTGCATTGCTTTAGAATGTCGCACGTTTAGCCCAAATCTATTTAGGAAATATTATGTCGTTCAAGGGTACTCAGGACTACGTCGCAACTGACGATCTTCAAATGGCGGTCAATTCTGCGATCGCACTTCAAAAGCCTTTGCTCATCAAAGGCGAGCCAGGAACCGGTAAAACCATGCTAGCTGAACAGCTTGCAAGCGCCTTGGGTGCCAGACTAATCCAGTGGCATATCAAGTCCACAACTAAAGCGCAGCAGGGTCTTTACGAATACGACGCCGTTTCGCGGCTAAGAGATTCACAATTAGGTGTGGATCGAGTCCATGACATTTCCAACTATATCGTGAAGGGAAAGCTTTGGGAGGCCTTTGAAGCGGAAGAGCGCGTGATTTTGTTGATCGACGAGATTGATAAAGCGGATATTGAGTTTCCAAACGATCTGCTTTTAGAAATCGACAAAATGGAGTTTTATGTATACGAGACTCAGCAACGTATCGTTGCCAAGCAACGCCCGATTGTTTTGATTACGAGTAACAATGAGAAAGAATTGCCTGATGCGTTTTTACGCCGATGCTTCTTTCATTACATCGATTTTCCCGACGCGGAAACAATGGAGAAAATTGTTGATGTGCATTACCCAGACATCAAAAAGGATCTTCTTCGCGAAGCACTAGATGTATTTTTCGATGTGCGAAAAGTGCCAGGCTTGAAGAAAAAACCCAGTACCAGTGAGTTGATTGACTGGCTGAAATTGTTAATTGCTGATGACATCAGTGAGAGCTTGTTACGCGAGCGAGATCCGAGCAAGGCGATTCCTCCACTGTACGGGGCTCTGCTCAAAAACGAGCAGGATGTACAGTTGTTGCAACGCCTTGCATTTATGGCTCGCAGAAAGGGTTAAGCATGCTGATTGGCTTTTTCGAAGAGGTTCGACGTTATCGCGTACCAGCGACAATTCGAGAGTTGTTAGATCTGATCTCGGCACTGGATAATAAACTGGCTTTTGCATCGCTCGATGATTTTTATTATCTAAGCCGTCTGTGCCTGGTCAAAGATGAAAAGAACTTCGACAAGTTTGATCGAGCCTTCGAGAGCTATTTCAAAGGCATTGAAGCATTAGATGATCTTTTCAAAGAGCTAATACCTGAAGACTGGTTGAAGTCGGAGCTTGAGAAATACCTTAGTGACGAGGAAAAAGAAAAGATCGAGTCCATGGGAGGGTTTGATGAACTCATGGATGCTCTTCGCGATCGGCTTGAGAAACAAGAAAAGAAGCACGAGGGCGGCAACAGAATGATTGGCTCGGGTGGTACGTCACCTTTTGGGCAAAATGGCTATAACCCCGAAGGCGTTCGTATTGGTCAGAAGAAGGGTCGTCACGGCAAGGCTGTCAAGGTCTGGGAAAAACGGGGGTACAAGGATTTAGACGGCGATGTAACGCTGGGTATTCGAAATATTAAAGTCGCGTTGCGTCGTTTGAGAAAGTTTGCGCGTCAAGGCGCGGAAGATGAGTTGGATCTTGATGACACGATTCGTTCAACTGCGCGTAACGCAGGTTTTCTTGATCTTAAGTTGGTCCCAGAACGCCATAACGCGGTAAGGGTGCTCATCTTTTTCGACATTGGTGGATCGATGGATCCACACGTTAAGGTCTGTGAAGAGCTCTTCTCTGCTGCGCGTGTTGAGTTCAAACATATGGAGTATTTTTACTTCCATAACTTTATTTACGAGAGTGTTTGGAAGAACAATCTTCGACGAAGCAATGAGACGACATCTTTGTACGACATTCTCCATAAGTATACAGCGGACTATAAAGTACTTTTTGTCGGCGATGCATCGATGGCGCCATATGAAATTACTCAGGCTGGTGGCAGCATAGAGCACTGGAATGAAGAGGCTGGTGCCATATGGATGCAACGGGTCACGGAACACTTTGACAAAGTTGCGTGGATCAATCCGCTGCCTGAGCACTATTGGGGAGAGGGAGGTTCACTAGGGATCACAAAGAGTTTGGTCGAAGACCATATGTATCCCATGAGTGTCGAAGGGCTTGAATCGGCGATGAAGTACCTCAGCCGATAATCGTATTATTCAGTAAAATTCTGGTAACTTCCTAACTGCTTCACAGTGTTGATGGTCGATCTTGGTAGACTTGCGTTTAATTCTGCTCGACTTGAAGTTTTGATCATCAAATCAGGAACTTATATCTTGAAGTGCCACATGCGTTACGCCGTTTTTTTACTTTTCCCGTTGCTCGCTTTTTCCGCAATTGCGGCCGAGAGCGCAACCAACCCTCAGGTTGCAGAGCTAAAGAAGCAAGCCCAACAGCTGAAAAGCGATATCCTTTCGCTAAGCCAAGACCTCGCGGTGCTCGAAGAAGCCTTACTTTACCCTCCCGACGTCAAATTTGGTGTGTTTCTCAGCCTCACGGAGCGCACGCGTTTTAAATTGGACTCTATCGAACTCTTTGTTGATGATACTTTGGTTTCCTCTCATCTCTATCAGCCTGGTGATTTGCAGTCACTTTTAAACGGTGGTTTGCAGCAACTGTATATGGGAAGTGTGGCACCCGGAAAGCATAAGCTCACTGCAAGTTTCAACGGACAAGGGCGAACAGGCGGCTATTTTAAGCGGAAAAAAGCGCTTAACTTCGACAAGACGAATGAAGCGCGATTTATCCAGTTAATTGTGGCGGAGAGTCCCACAACCGGTGAACCTATTTTCAAAGTTAAGCAATGGTAGTGGGTTAGTTTGGTGGTGATGGGTTTATCGACTTATAGTTCGGCGCATACGTTTCTCCGCCTCGTTTTGTTGCTATCAATCAGTTTTGCGTTGACTCCTGCGCTAGCCAGTGACGCACTGCCGACTGAGATTAAGAAAGGCATGCTTGAGTATCACCTCGACCGAGAGGATTACTTTACCGTGCTAACGATGCTGCAGGCGGATGACCGTGATACAAACCCACTTCACGTCGCGTTGGCAGAGCAGCATCTCGGTTTGGCACAAAGCTATCCTCTTAAGACTTTAGAGCAACACATTAAAACCCTTAATGAGCGGGATCGCTCGCGATTGCGACTGGCCTCCTTATTATACAGGCAGGGTGATTGCAAAAACGCGCTCAAGCACCTTAAAGGTAAAGCGCAAGATCTGAATGGCGCACTTCAAAATCAACGTGCTTACCTTCGCGGGCAGTGCTTTATCGAGCTAGGTAATCACAACTTCGCTGCGCAGTCTCTGAGCAGGGCCTTGGAAGGAGAGTGGGCAGCTTCCGCCTATTACAATCTTGCCACTGATTACGCAGCAACGAGCCGTAACCCTCGCAGAGCCTTGCTGTCTTTGAAGGTTGCACGAGATATCAATCTCGGGGAAGGGCTTTCTGAGGTTGAACTGACAAACCGTATAAATCTCAGTGCGGGAGCGCTGTATCTGGATAACGGTAAGCCAGAAATGGCGAACGAGTTTTTTAACCAAATCGAGATGGACTCTATCTACGTTACGCAAGCGCTCTATTTGTCGGGTCTCGCGAAGAATGAGTTACAGGATTATCGGGGTGCGATCCAGTCTTGGCAGGCAAGTCTGCAATTTGGACTAAGCGCTCCGGGAGTTGCGGAGTCGCTCATTGCTATCCCGCATGCTCAGGCACTTTCTGGGTTTCAGACTCAGG
>NZ_LWFT01000619.1:0-697 GCF_001635105.1 Oleiphilus sp. HI0079 | reverse complement strand
GCATCAATGGACGAAGCAGCAGTAGCAGCGGTACTTGCATCTGCAACTGAAGCTGGCTTCGGCGACATGGGTGAGTACTCAGGTGCTTCTGACTTCTTCTTCCAGGTAGTATTCGTTGCAACAGCAATGTCTATTGTTTCTGGTGCAGTTGCTGAGCGTATGAAGCTTTGGGCTTTCCTAGTATTCGCAGTTGTCATGACTGGTTTCATCTATCCAATGGAAGGTTCTTGGACTTGGAACGGTGATGCAGTATTCGGCTTGTACGAGCTTAGCTACAGCGACTATGCTGGTTCTGGTATCGTTCATATGGCGGGTGCAGCAGCAGCCCTTGCAGGTGTAATCCTTCTTGGTGCACGTAAAGGCAAATACGGTCCTAACGGCGAAGTGAACGCGATTCCTGGAGCTAACCTTCCTCTTGCAACGCTTGGTACATTCATCCTTTGGATGGGCTGGTTCGGTTTCAACGGCGGTTCTACTTTGAAGCTTGGCGGCATCGGTGTAGCTAACGAAGTTGCTAGCGTATTCCTTAACACCAATGCAGCAGCAGCTGGTGGTTTGATCGCAGCTCTACTTGTAGCGCGCATCCTATTCGGTAAAGCAGATCTTACAATGGCATTGAACGGTGCTCTTGCTGGTCTAGTTGCGATTACCGCTGAACCTGCTGATCCATCTCCACTTCTTGCTACTATCATCGGTG
>NZ_LWFT01000618.1:0-4649 GCF_001635105.1 Oleiphilus sp. HI0079 | reverse complement strand
TGAAGCTAACTTTTCTGGGAAGATTGTTCGAGATCGAAGTGTAGATCCGTCTAGTCAAACGAGTATGGGAATGCAATCTTATCTGGGGATGGTGCTCTCTAGTGAGCAAGAGCCGTATGAGAAAATTGATTTCGATGACATGCTTGAGTCGCCAGTTAATCAGCAGATTCAGGGTGGTTGGCTCGCATTTATACAACATTACTTTATTTCGGCATGGATACCAGATTCGGAAGTAATGCAAACCTATCAAACTAGGGTCAAAAATGGCCTATATCTGATGGGTTATATTAGCCCTGCTACGGTTGTTCAGCCAGGGGAAAAAGGAAGTGTTGGTGGCCAGTTGTACTTGGGCCCGAAAATTATTGACCGTTTAGAGCAAGCCGCTAAACGTCTGGATTTAACAGTCGACTATGGTTGGTTGTTCTTTGTTGCTTACCCACTGTTTCTTCTTTTGGATTTCTTACACGGCCTAGTTTTAAACTGGGGTGTCGCAATTATCTTGGTCACGGTCGTGGTCAAAGCATTGTTCTTTAAATTGTCTGCAGCGAGTTATCGTTCTATGGCAAATATGCGTCGTGTAGCTCCTAAGTTGCAGGCGTTAAAAGAGCAGTATGGTGAAGATCGCCAGAAAATGTCACAAGCGATGATGGATCTCTATCGCAAAGAAAAGATAAATCCGCTCGGTGGTTGCTTACCGATCCTTGTGCAGATGCCTGTTTTTATCGCGCTATATTGGGTCTTGTTGGAAAGCGTACAGCTGCGACATGCGCCTTTCTTCTTTTGGATTCATGACTTATCAGTAAAAGATCCCTTTTTCGTGTTACCGATCTTGATGGGTATCAGTATGTTTATTCAAATGCAGTTGAACCCAACCCCTCCTGATCCAATGCAGGCTCGAATCATGAAAATCATGCCTGTTATGATGACGGTATTTTTTCTTTGGTTCCCTTCAGGCCTAGTGCTTTATTGGCTAGTGAATAATATTCTTTCGATTGCACAACAATGGGTTATTACGCGCCAGATAGAAAAAGGTGCGGGTGCCTAACCCTCGATGATTGAATATCACGTTGATACCATCGCGGCAATTGCTACGGCTACTGGCCGTGGTGGCGTTGGTATCATTCGAGTGTCTGGTCCAAAATCATCCGAGATAGCGCAAAAATTCTTAAAGCAGCCCCTTCGACCTCGCTATGCGCATTATGGTTCGTTTTTTGATAAAAACGATCAACCGTTAGATCAAGGTATTGCCTTATCTTTTAAAGCTCCCAATTCTTTTACTGGAGAGGATGTATTGGAGCTTCAAGCTCATGGCGGGCCAATCGTACTTGATATGCTTCTACGGACTTGCATCGATTACGGTGCTCGATTGGCCGAGCCTGGTGAATTTACACAGCGTGCATTTTTGAATGATAAGTTAGATTTAGTTCAAGCTGAGGCAATTGCAGATCTGATAGATAGTACCTCTGAGGCCGCTGCTCGGAGTGCTCTTCGATCTTTGCACGGAGATTTTTCAAAGCGAGTAACCGCTATTACGGACGAACTGATCAATATCAGAATGTTTGTAGAAGCTGCGATTGATTTTCCTGAAGAAGAGATCGATTTTTTAGCTGATTCTAAGGTGCTTCAACAGGTTGACGAACTAAAACTCAAACTTGAAAACATCATGAGTGTTGCAAATCAAGGAGCTTTGTTAACCGAAGGTATTCGAGTCGTTATTGCGGGTCGGCCTAATGCGGGCAAGTCGAGTCTGCTCAATGCGTTGGCTGGATCGGAGTCTGCCATCGTTACAGATATCGAGGGTACAACGCGAGATGTGCTTAAAGAGCAGATTTCTATTGATGGTTTACCTGTGCATATCATTGACACTGCCGGTCTCAGAGAGAGTAATGACAAAGTAGAACAGATAGGCATAGAGCGAGCATGGAAAGAAATCAATCAGGCCGATTTGATATTGCTGGTTTATGATGGGGTAAAAGAACCAAATTTTGATCCCGACAAAGATTGGAGTGATTTTTTGGCGCGGCTAAGTAGGCGTGATCATGTTGTTCTTGTTCAGAATAAAATTGATCAATCTAATCTTGATGCCGAGTCAAATTTTCTGCAGGCGGGATGGCAGCGAATAAGACTTTCCGCTAAGACTGGTTTTGGTATTGATTTGTTGAAATCCTATCTCAAAGAATTTGTGGGTTTTAACAATGTTGAGGAAGGGTCTTTCACGGCTCGACGGCGTCATTTAACTGCACTGAAAACTGCCTTACATCATGTTGAGCTCGGAAGAGATCAGTTAGTACAAGCAAATGCCGGTGAGCTGCTCGCGGAAGATTTACGTTTAGCTCAAGAAGCACTTAGTACCATAACAGGACGTTTTTCAGCTGATGATTTACTGGGCGAGATTTTTGGCAGTTTCTGCATTGGAAAATAATTTATAAAAAACGTAGAAGGTAAACGCTGATGAGTCAGTCCAAGCTCCTCCGATCTAAAAGGTTTTTACCTCTTTTTCTTACTCAGTTTTTTGGGGCCTGTAACGACAACATATTCAAAAATACGTTGATGCTGATTCTAGCGTTTTCTGCCACTTCAAACTTGTCGGTTGATTCCAATGTTTTACTCAATCTTGCCGCTGGTCTATTTATTCTACCTTTTCTCTTGTTTTCATCGATTGCTGGACAAATAACAGACAAGTATGAAAAATCCGCCTTAGTAAGAAAGGTAAAATTTGCAGAGATTATTATTATGGTGCTAGCCGCTGCAGCGCTGTACTTCGAAGCATATTACTCACTGTTGTTTGTTCTCTTTTTGATGGGCTGCCAGTCGACTCTTTTTGGTCCCGTTAAGTATGCTTTACTCCCTCAGCATTTAGCTAAAGGAGAGTTAGTTGGCGGAAATGCACTTGTTGAGATGGCCACATTTGTTGCAATTCTACTTGGGACTATCTTTGCAGGAATTATTCTCGAATCTGACTCTCATCGTGAGGTTTGTGCCGTTGCAGTAGTGGCTCTTGCAGTCATAGGCTACCTATCAAGTTTGAATATACCGGAAGCGCCTAGCTCAGATACTAGTATTGAGCTTGATCTAAATATCGTTAGAGGGACATGCGCACAAATCAAACAAGCGGCGACAGACAAGATCTCTTTCAAGGCTGTTATTGCGGTATCTTGGTTTTGGTTTTTAGGGGCCAGTTATTTGACGCAATTTCCTAATTTTGCTCGCGTTGTTTTGAACGGTGATACAAGCGTCGTTACGTTGCTGTTGACTATATTTTCACTAGGGATTGGTCTGGGTTCTCTCATGGTTGAGCGGCTAAGCAGGCGTTATATTACGCAGTCGCTCGTAAATTCCGGAATAGCAGGCTTAGCGGTATTTGGATTTTGCTTGTATTTGGTGATTCCAGAAACAATCAACCCTACAGATTGGAAGGTGTTTTTCTCGCAGCTTAGCTTATCGCTAATTCTTTTATGTGTGCTTGGAATTGGTATATTTGGTGGGGTGTTTATTGTTCCCTTGTATGCGTTAATTCAAATCAGAGCTAAGCCCGAGTTTCGAGCGAGAATTATCGCTGTCATCAACATTATTAATGCCTTATTCATGGTTTTTAGTGCCGTTTTTGCGATGCTTTTACTTGGTATTGTTGGTTTGAGTATCCCAATATTCTTTGCGATCCTGGCCATATTGAACATTGTTCTTTTCTGGTACTTGAACCGAGACTTCGCTTTATCATGACGGTCAGTAATAAAATCAACTACTTAGCGTTGCTAGGTTGGTTCTTTGTGTATAACTTAATAAATTTTCGTCCAGAATTTAATAGATTATTTTTATAAACCAATTAAATCAATAGGTTACGTTATATTCTTGTCTAAAATTCTCGGTTAATCTGTGGATAACTCTTTGGATAAGTAGCCTAAACCTGCGTAATATCGTTGTTTAGGAGAGCATTCTGTTTTCTTAACCGAGTAAGCAAAATAAACTGTATGATTTTTGTACGTATTTACTGTACAAGGACGCCATAGAGATTATAATTGCGCGCCATTTTTTAGATCCTTTTCCTGTAGAGGTTTTTGTGGAATATCCCAAGCATTACGATGTTATTGTCATTGGCGGCGGTCACGCTGGAACTGAGGCCGCGCTTGCGGCAGCAAGAACGGGTGCCCAGACGCTACTTTTGACTCATAACATCGAGACACTTGGTCAGATGTCCTGCAACCCGGCAATTGGTGGGATAGGAAAAAGTCATTTAGTCAAAGAAATAGATGCCTTAGACGGTGCGATGGCGAAAGCAACAGACTTAGCTGGTATACAGTTTAGGGTGCTGAATAGCCGAAAGGGACCTGCAGTTCGAGCAACCCGCGCTCAAGCAGATAGAGCATTGTATAAAGCTGCGATACGAACCATATTGGAAAATCAGGATGATTTGGAGATTTTCCAGCAGTCAGCTGATGACTTGGTTGTCGAAAATAACACTGTCAAAGGTGTTGTAACGAATATGGGGATCATATTTCGAGCTCACTCAGTCGTCCTGACAACAGGAACCTTTTTAGGTGGCGTTATCCACATTGGGCTTGAAAATCATAGCGGCGGAAGAGCGGGTGACCCGCCTTCAATTGCATTGGCAAACCGTTTAAGGGAACTTCCTTTTCGAGTTGGGCGTTTAA
>NZ_LWFT01000617.1:0-27341 GCF_001635105.1 Oleiphilus sp. HI0079 | reverse complement strand
TCTTAGTGGATGGCCAAGACTTCCAGACGCTGAGGCGCGAAGACTTGTTTGAGGAGCGTTCCAAAATGGGAATGCTGTTTCAAAGCGGTGCGTTGTTTTCGGATATTAGTGTATTTGAGAATGTTGCCTTCCCACTAAGGGCGCACACGAACCTTCCTGAGGATATGATTCGGGATATCGTGATCATGAAGCTCAATGCGGTTGGTTTGCGCGGTGCTCGCGATATGATGCCATCGGAGCTCTCAGGTGGGATGACGCGGCGAGTAGCGCTCGCTCGGTCTATTGTGCTGGATCCAGCGCTCATAATGTACGACGAGCCGTTTGCCGGTCAGGATCCGATCGCGATGGGCGTGTTGGTACAGTTGATACGTCTTCTAAATGATACGCTTGGCTTGACCAGCGTACTCGTCTCGCACGACATCTCAGAATCTTTGAGTATCTGTGATCATGCAATCGTGATTGCAGATGGGCGTGTGATTGGTGCCGGAACTCCAGAAGAATTACGGAAGTCTGATTCTGCATTGGTTAATCAGTTTGTGAACGGCTTGCCAGATGGTCCGGTACCCTTTCATTACCCAGCTCGAGACTATGTAGACGATCTTTTGGGCGACGATTTGAATACTTCTTTTGGCACTGATGGAGTCGCTCGTGATTAAGCAGATTCAAAAGCTTGGTCGTTCAGGTACTGAGACCATTGCAACGCTTGGTCGCTCTGGCGTATTTTTGCTTCGGGCAATACTCGGTTTGAGTTTTACGGTTAAAGGGCTGCGTCTGCTTTTAAAGCAGCTCTATCATGTGGGTGTATTGTCACTCATCATTATCGTTGTCTCAGGTATGTTCATTGGTATGGTTCTCGGCTTGCAGGGTTATAGTATTCTTGTTGACTATGGGTCTGAGCAGGCGGTTGGGCAGATGGTTGCGCTGACTCTAGTTAGAGAATTGGGCCCAGTTGTAACCGCGCTTCTGTTTGCTGGTCGGGCGGGTTCTGCTCTTACGGCTGAGATTGGCTTGATGAAAGCGACGGAACAGCTGTCTAGTTTGGAAATGATGGGGGTTGACCCCATGAAGCAAGTTATTGCGCCGCGTTTTTGGGCTGGTTTCTTGTCAATGCCCATTCTTGCTGCCATTTTTAGTACTGTTGGTGTGCTTGGTGGTATGTTGATTAGTGTTGATTGGCTGGGTGTTTACAGTGGGGCCTTTTGGTCGAATATGCAGTCGGCAGTTGAATTCGAGGCGGACGTGCTCAACGGAATGATTAAGGCGGTTGTATTTGGTCTTGTTGTTACTTGGATAGCCGTCTTTCAGGGTTATGATCTAATTCCGACTTCTGAGGGAATTGGTAATGCGACAACAAAGACCGTCGTCTATTCTTCATTGGCAGTTCTTGGTTTGGACTTCTTGTTGACGGCTGTCATGTTTGGCGGTTTTTGATAGGTAAAATCTTAAGGGAAGCGTATGTATAACAAAACCGTCGAGCTAGTTGTAGGGCTCTTCATGTTGGCGGGCATGGTCGCTCTGTTGTTCTTGGCTCTTCAAGTGAGTGGCTTGTCGTTAGATTCTCAAAAAAACTCTTATCGTGTTTATGCCTTGTTTGATGATCTCGGAGGGTTGTCGGTGCGGGGCAAGGTGTCTATGGCAGGTGTTACGATTGGTCGGGTTAGCAGCGTAACGTTGGAGAAAGAAACCTATTCAGCGTTAGTTGAAATGGAAATTTATTCTGATGTGGATAATCTGACCGTTGACAGTGTGGCGTCAATTCAAACTTCAGGGTTGCTTGGGGATAAATATGTCGCTATCAGTGTTGGGGGAGATGAAGAGGTCCTCGCAGATGGCGATACCATTTTTGATACTCAATCGGCACTCAATCTAGAAAAGTTAATTGGGGCATTCGCTTCCGGACAAGCAGATTTTTAAGAGGTCGACTATGCCACAAATGATTCGCTTAACGCTCACGTTCATCCTCTTTTTAGCGCTGCCGTTTAGTGCCGTCGCTGCAGCAGATGAGTCTGACCTGGTTAAAACAACCGTCGAAAAAAACGTAAAGGATATTCTTCGAACCTTTGAAGAGCAGAAGCCTCGATTCGAAACCGATCCGGATGGCTTTTACGTTGAAATGGAGAAGGCGATCAGCTCCATCATTGACTTTCGTCGCATTGCTGCTCGAGTGATGGGTAAGTATGCAAGAAAGGCGACCAAGGATCAGCGAAATGAGTTCGTTGAAAGCTTTAAAGAAAGTCTTTTCAACACCTATACCAAAGCGATCGTTGACCAGGGCTCGTTCGAAATGCGGGTTGTAAAAGCACAAATTAACCCGCGAAGCGATACGCGAGCTTCTGTCGAGATGGAGGTGATTACCTCAAATGGAAGCGTCTATCCAGTGACCTACTCTATGTACAAAAATAAAGAAGGGCGTTGGTATATGGAAAATGTCATCGTATTCGGCATCAACATCGGTCTGGCATTTAGGGATAAATTTGATAGTGAAATGAAATCTCGTAAAGGCGATATTGAGGCGGTTATTTCGAACTGGAGTGTTGATCTAGAGATTGACGTTCCTGAGGGCGCAGGTCCTCTGGAGGAGAGCTAGTGTATTCGGTGACAACGCGAGACGATGCCAGTGTGAGTTTAAGTGGAGAGGTTGCGCGTAGCGATTTGGTTGAGGTTCGGGCATCTATCGAGCGGTTGGTTGAGGCGCATGATGCTCCTCGCGTTGTCGTTTATCTGAAGGATCTCAAGTCCTACAATAGTCAGATTTTGTCTCTGTGCTTGTGCTTGATTCGCAAAGCAAAAAGCCTTGATATTGAGCTCGAGTTTAAAGAACCTCCACAGAAACTTTTTGATATGGCTCGCGTTGGTGGGCTCGAGTTCATATTTAGTCATTAAACACTCTGTTTTTATTTTTTCTCTAATACTTAACTGGGGCGCTAAATCGCCACAGCTTGTCCTTTAGTGCCTGCACTGATTGCTGTATGATACGCGCCCAATTAGCTCATCGATTTAATCGCTTAGAAAGGGTGTTTGTATGCAAGCAAACGAAGTTGAAGCGCTCGTAACAGCGCAATACCCAAATATGGAAGTTGTTGTTGAAACCGACGGATATCAGTATCAGTTGCGCGCAGTGGGTGATGAGTTCGACGGATTGAACAAAGTAAAGAGGCAGCAGCTCATTTACGGTTGTCTTAATCAGCACATTGTCGACGGCACAATACACGCCGTTGTTATGCAGACCTACACGCCTGCAGAGTGGGCTTCGCAGGGCGAATAAGGTCCGGCAATCAATTATTAAAGTAAGGCTCTTATGGATAAATTAGTTATTGGTGGCGGTGTCGCTTTAGATGGCGAGATTCGTATTTCCGGCGCTAAAAACTCAGCGCTACCGATTTTGGCGTCAGCGTTGCTGGCCAGTGAACCCGTTACAATCGGCAATCTCCCGCACCTTCACGACATCACAACGATGATTGAGCTCATGGGGCGTATGGGCGTTGAGTTGATGATTGATGAGAAAATGAGTGTTGAGATCAACGCCATGACGATCAAAGATCTGAATGCGCCCTACGATCTTGTAAAGACAATGCGCGCGTCTATCTTGGTGCTCGGTCCTTTGCTTGCGCACTTTGGTAAAGCGGAAGTATCTCTTCCTGGTGGTTGCGCGATTGGCAGCCGGCCTGTTGACCTGCACATCAAGGGTCTGGAAGCAATGGGCGCCGACATAGCGGTAGAGGATGGTTACATCAAGGCGCGTTCTAATGGGCGTTTGAAAGGCGCAACCATTGTTTTTGATGTGGTCACCGTAACAGGTACCGAGAACCTTCTAATGGCCGCTGCGCTCGCTGAGGGTACGACGATTTTAAAAAATGCTGCGCGGGAGCCTGAAGTTGTTGATTTGGCAGAGTGCTTGATCGCGATGGGGGCAAAAGTAACTGGGCATGGTTCCTCTGAAATTGTGATTGAGGGAGTGGCGAATCTTAAAGGTACGCATTATGACGTGATGCCTGACCGAGTCGAAACCGGTACTTATCTGGTTGCTGCCGCAGCAACTGGAGGACGCGTAAAGCTAAAAGATACGCGCGCTGATATTTTGGATGCGGTGTTGGTGAAGCTCGAAGAAGCTGGAGCTGAGATCACTGTAGGCGAAGATTGGATTGAGCTTGATATGAAAGGCAAGCGGCCAAAAGCTGTTTCCTTAAGGACCGCTCCTTATCCTGCGTTTCCCACTGATATGCAGGCGCAATTTGTCTCGCTTAACTGTATCGCCGAAGGGGCGGGTTCGGTCACAGAGACAGTGTTCGAAAATCGTTTTATGCACGTTCAAGAGCTGCAGCGAATGGGCGCGGATATTAAGCTTGAGGGTAATACGGCCATCATTACAGGTGTTGAAAAGCTTCAGGCTGCGCCGGTTATGGCGACGGATCTGAGAGCGTCGGCGAGTCTCGTTATTGCTGCGCTTGTTGCTCAAGGTGATACCGTGGTTGATCGCATCTACCATATTGATCGCGGTTACGAATGTATTGAAGAAAAGTTACAGTTATTGGGAGCAAAAATTCAGCGCTTGCCGGGCTAGGTTCGCTACTGATTTAAATACGATATGTCTGACTCTCTGGTTATCGCCTTATCAAAAGGCCGTATTTTGAAAGAAACGTTGCCGCTGTTGGCGGAAGCCGGTATTGAGCCTGTTGAAGACCTCAGCTCAAGCCGTAAATTGATATTTGATACAACTATTGAAACGATTAAGTTGATCATTATTCGCGCTACCGACGTGCCCGCGTATGTTCAGTATGGCGGTGCGGATATCGGTGTTACAGGTAAAGATGTGCTAATGGAGCACGGAGCTGCAGGGCTTTATGAGCCTCTTGATTTGCAGATTGCCAAGTGCAAGTTGATGACCGCGGGCAAAAAAGGCGAATCAGCGCCGTCGGGTCGAATTCGGGTAGCGACGAAGTTCGTGAACCTTGCGAAGGCTTTTTATGCGCAGCAGGGCGTTCAAGCCGACATTATTAAGCTCTACGGTGCGATGGAATTGGCTCCTATTTTGAGTTTGGCCGATGAGATTGTTGATATTGTTGATACGGGCAATACCCTGAAGGCAAATGGTCTAGAGCCTAGGGAGCATATTCACGACATAAGCACGCGACTTGTTGTCAATCGCGCTTCGATGAAAATGAAGCATGCACAAATTCAGCCTATCATTGAGCAGCTCACTGAGGCTGTGAATCGTCGCACTTAAGTGGCACGTGTTACTCGTAGTACTGGAGTTTTTTTATGTTAGATATCAAACGTTTGGATTCGAAAGATCCTGATTTCGATGCACAGTTGTCGGCATTAGTTGCATGGGACGAAACGCTTGATGAGTCTGTGCATAAAACGGTCAAGGAAATTATTGCTGCGGTGCGTGGACGCGGTGACGATGCGGTCATTGAATACACCAATCGCTTCGATGCACTTAATGCGACCAATGTGTCCGAACTTGAAGTGCCTAGAGATCAGTTGCAGCAGGCATTAGATGGGTTGCCAGACAATCAGCGCACTGCTTTGCTTGAGGCGGCGAATCGCGTACGAACTTATCACGAAAAACAGGCGCAAGGTTCTTGGGAATTTACTGAGGCTGATGGCACAAAGCTTGGCCAGCGTGTACTTCCTGTTGATAAGGCTGGCTTGTATGTTCCGGGTGGTAAGGCGGCGTATCCCTCTTCGGTATTAATGAATGCGATTCCTGCAAAGGTTGCAGGGGTTGAGGAAGTCGTGATGGTTGTGCCAACACCAAAGGGCGAGGTAAATCAACTTGTTCTTGCGGCAGCAGCTGTTTGTGAGGTAGATCGGGTGTTTACTATTGGTGGTGCGCAGGCTGTTGCCGCGCTCGCTTATGGTACAGAGACGATCCCCGGTGTCGATAAGATCGTTGGGCCTGGCAATATCTATGTTGCTACCGCTAAGAGAGAAGTGTTCGGGCAGGTCGGTATCGACATGATCGCCGGGCCGTCCGAAATCTTGGTTATTTGTGATGGTAAAACGGACCCAGACTGGATAGCGATGGATTTGTTTTCACAGGCCGAGCATGACGAGAACGCTCAGGCTATTCTGATTTCTCCAGACGCGGAGTTTCTTGAAAGGGTACAAAAGAGTATTCAGGCCTTGTTGCCGACGATGGACCGTAAAGAGATTATCGAAGTGTCAGTAGCGAATCGAGCGGCACTCATTAAGGTCGAATCCCTTGAAGAGGCGGCAATGGTAAGCGATCGAATTGCTCCTGAGCACCTCGAGCTGTCTGTGGAAGATCCCGAAGCCTTGCTGGAGCATGTTAAGCATGCTGGCGCGATCTTTATGGGGCGCTATACCGCCGAGGCATTGGGGGATTATTGTGCAGGGCCTAACCATGTGCTTCCAACTTCTGGCACAGCTCGTTTTTCTTCGCCGCTTGGTGTTTATGATTTTCAGAAGCGGTCATCAATTATTTATTTCTCTGAAGATGGTGCGAGCGAGCAGGGTAAGGTTGCTTCGGTTTTGGCCCGCGGAGAGGGCTTGAGTGCGCACGCCCGGTCGGCAGAGTATCGCATCAAGTAGATGTTAACGATGCCGCATTGGCTCGAATAAAAATAGGTGTGTCGAAGCGTTTTACTTCGGCACCTTGAGTTATAAAATCTTTAGGTGTTCTATGGCAAGCACTCTCTCGTTTAATGCAGATGCTCTCGCAGAATCTTTGGTTCGCGAGGAGATTAAAGCAATGCATTCTTATCATGTGCCGGACTCTTCCGGTTTTCTCAAGCTCGATGCAATGGAAAATCCAAACCCATGGCCTGGAACCTTGGAGCAAGAATGGCTAGAGAAAATGAAACGGGTCGATGTTAATCGTTATCCCGATCCTTCTTGTAAAGAGCTCAAGGCTGGAATTCGCGCATTGCTTAATTTGGATGCGCTTGAAGCGTCGTCGGATGCTGAGTTTGAAATTCTACTTGGTAACGGTTCTGATGAGATTATCCAGATTCTAGCGATGGCGCTTAGCTCGCAGGACAGAGGTATCCTTGGAGTAGAGCCTAGTTTTGTGATGTACCGGATGATTGCCAATTTTGTTGGAGTAAAGTATCACTCTGTCGACCTACAAGATGATTTTAGCCTCAACTTGCCAGAAACGCTTGCAGCCATTCAAGAGCATAATCCGGCGCTTGTTTTTTTGGCTGTGCCCAACAACCCAACAGGGAATGTGTTTGCAGAAAGCGATATTGAAAAGATTGTCGAGGCGTCTCAAGGGCTTGTAGTACTTGATGAAGCATACATGGCGTTTACTGATAGTGACTTGCTCGCATTTCTTGCTAGATACCCGAACGTTGTCGTGATGCGTACTTTTTCCAAGGTCGGATTGGCGGGTTTGAGGCTTGGTTTTTTGATTGGCGCTCAAGCCTGGGTCTCGCAGTTCGAAAAGCTTCGTTTACCTTACAACATTAATGTGTTGACGCAGGCTAGTGCGGCCTTGGCGATTGAGCATTACGGTATGCTCACTGCGCAATGCGACGGGTTGAAAGAGGCTAGAAGCGAGCTGTTTAAGCAGCTTTCAGCGATAGATGATATTGAGGTCTTCGATAGCGAGGCGAATTTCGTCTTGGTGCGCTGCTTAAAGTCTCAAGCTCGTGAGGTTTTTGAAGCTATGAAGGTTGAGGGTGTGCTGATCAAATGCTTGGATGGCGCTCATCCTCTCTTGGAGAATTGCCTGCGTTTGACTGTGGGTTCTCCGCAGCAGAATAGAGAGATGGTCGACGCCTTGCAGCGCGTGCTGTAAGAGGGGATTGTCTCGGTTATGTCCCGGTTTTATATTCGCTTGATTTTAATACTTTGGGGAGTATTGCAATGATTGGTCGCGTTCATCTTGAGGAGTATCTAGCGGAGTTACTCAGCATTGCAAGCATAAAAGACTACTGCCCCAATGGTTTGCAGGTCGAAGGGCGTTCCGACATTCGCAGGGTGCTTGGTGGCGTCACTGCATCGCAAGCACTGATAGAGCGGGCTATTGATGAGCGGGCTGATGCGGTGCTCGTGCATCATGGCTACTTTTGGAAAGGCGAGCGAGAATCCATTACAGGTATTAAGAAGCAGCGTATCAAAGCGTTGTTGGATCACAATATAAATCTCTTTGCTTACCATCTGCCGCTCGATATCCATCCCTCCCTTGGGAATAATGCACGACTTGGTGAATTGCTTGGCTTTAATGTGACAGGCGGGCTAGAGCCCAACAATCCACAAAGCATCGGCTTGGTGGGTGGCCTAAGTGTGCCTATGAGCGCGGAAACCGTTCGGCGTCATATCAGTGAAATTCTGGGTCGGGATGCGTTGATGATCGGTGATGAGGACAAGCAGCTTAAGACCATTGCGTGGTGCACGGGTGGTGCGCAAAGTATGATTGAGAAAGCTGTGGATCTTGGAGTGGATGCCTATATAAGCGGCGAGATTTCGGAGCCAACTGTTCACATAGCGCGAGAAACAGGTGTCGTTTATTTTTCTGCAGGCCATCATGCGACCGAGCGTTATGGCGTCAAGGCGCTGGGCGAGCATTTGGCCAGCCAGTTTGACATCGAGTTTGTTTTTGCAGATATCGATAACCCGGTTTGACGTGCCGTCTCTATAGAATTACTTCTGTTTGTATTCTTGTTCTAACTGTTCATCAAAATCTTTGAGTTTTTTACCCTCGAAACCAAATCCCTCTGAGAGTGTACCGCCTTCTTCAGGCACGTCTTTGGGCGCGTAATCCATTGGTGGGGTTAGGTCGCTATCAGGGATTTCAATGGTGTGGCCTCGATGGCTTGGATTTGCCTGAGTATTGAAGTTGAGCGTTAGAAGCTCTTCGACATCGCCTCCCTCACAAAGCTTACGCGCTCCGCTAGCGAGTTGTTCGTTCACTTCTCGATATGTTTTGTTGAGTGTTTGAACTTTGCGGGCGGTATCCATGAAATGAGACGTGACGTCCGCTTGATAGCGAGTGAATCGATCTTCAGTTTCAGTCAGTTTTTGCTGTAGTCGCGTTACTCTTCTTGCATCGTTAGCGGTTTTCTTCTGCAGAAGAATGCCCACCGCGATACCCAATACAAATAAGCCAAATGCGGCAATAAGCTGAATAGTTGTATCTGTCACGCGAACTCCATGGTGATTTTCTTTTCAGCAGACGATACTAAAACCCTTTGACTGCTAAGACAATAGAAGAAGCTCTCATCAGAACAGACGGCAGAATTATTGGCCTTTCTTGTCGGTTCACGGCAAAATATGCGCCGCTCGAAAACGGGCTTCAACAATTGCTTTATTCAGCTAGCAGGTTAAGTGTTATGTCGACTCTTCCATTGTCACCTCTTCAGCGCTATTTGCGCGACTTAGAAAAAGAAGGATTCGTTGAAGATGCTGCGCAGAGAATGGCTGTCGAAAAACTTCAACAACTATACGAGGCTTTAATCGCCGACGAAGCGATGCGTGCGAAACAGGCGTCGAGTTGGTTCAGTAAGTTTCGAAGTAAAAAGCTTGAGCCGGTGAAGGGCTTGTATTTTTGGGGCGGTGTAGGACGTGGTAAAACGTATCTTATGGATAACTTTTATGAGAGCTTGCCGTTTGAGAGAAAGCTTCGAATTCACTTTCATCGCTTTATGCAGCGTGTTCACTCAGAGCTAAAGACGTTGACCGATCAATCTAACCCTTTACTGGTTGTTGCGGATCGGCTCGCTGTCGAAACGCGAATCATCTGTTTTGATGAGTTTTTTGTTTCCGACATTGGTGATGCAATGATTCTTGCGGGTTTGATGGAGGCATTATTTGAGCGTGGTGTTAGCTTGGTTTGTACTTCAAATATTGTTCCTGACGGCCTGTATAAAGATGGGCTGCAGCGAGCGCGCTTTTTGCCAGCAATCGCTCTGGTGAACAAGCATACCGAGGTCGTCAACGTGGATGGCGGAACAGATTATCGTCTCCGTACTTTACAACAGGCGGAGCTCTACCATCATCCCCTCGACGAGCAAGCTATTCGTAACTTGGAAAAGTATTTTACACAGCTGGCTGTAGAGGCGGGAAGTAGCAAAGGGCTAGAGCTCAGCGTTAATGGTCGCAAGTTAAAGGCAGAGCGGCATGCAGATGATATTGTCTGGTTTGATTTTAAAGAACTCTGTGACGGTCCGCGTAGTCAAAATGACTATATCGAGTTGGCTCGTGAGTTTCACGCCGTCATCCTGAGCAATGTTCCTAGTATGGGATCAGAAAACGACGATCAGGCTCGGCGCTTCATCAATTTGATCGATGAGTTTTATGATCGCAACGTTAAGCTCATCGTTTCGGCTGAAACGGCGATTCATGAGTTGTATAGCGGGGGGCGATTAAATTTTGAGTTTGAACGAACTGAGAGTCGTTTGCTAGAAATGCAAAGTGAAGAATATCTGGCATCTGAACACCGCGCTTAGCGCGGGTGTTTTTCCCAAAACTGGTTGGCTGTTGCGATAAACGCCATTGCCGCTTTACCGAGTCGCTTTTTATTGTAGCTTACCGCGCCTAGCTGGCGCTTGATTACTGGATCGGCGACCGGAAGTACATACAAATCCTCATCAATCATTGTATTCGGCAGAACGGACCAGCCCATTCCTACGCTGGCCATCATTTTCATTGTTTCTAGATAGTTCGTTGGAATATTCGCGTTCAAAGATAGGCTGTGTTGCTCAAATACCTTGGCGACGATTCGGTACGTCAAGGTCGATTGTGATGGCAGGATTGCATTGTGTTGTGAAAGTTCTTCTGGCCCAATGCGCTTAAGAGTCGTTAGATTGTGGTCTTTGCCACAGACAAAGCTCATTGGGTCTTGCCAAATCAAATGGGTTGTAAAGTCATCGCGTACTTTTTTTGGGATGGTAATAAAGGCGAGGTCGGCGGTGTTTTCCTGAAGTAGGCTGTACGCACTTTCTGAATCCAGAAAATTGAGTTGAAGGTCAACCGCAGGATAAGAGCTTGCAAACTCCCGTAAGATTAATGGTAAGCGGTGCAGACCGATGTGGTGGCTCGCAACGATACGAAGCTTACCTGAAACCTCTCCGCTCTCATCTTTCACGGCCTGTTTGGCGTTGTCGTACTCATGCAGAATATTTAAGGCGTGGGGCAGCAGGGCTTCACCGCTTTGAGTAAGACGAATCTCTCTTTGCAGGCGCTCGAAGAGTTTGGTGTCTAACCTGCTTTCCAGATTCTGAATCCTTTTGGTGACGGCCGGTTGAGTAATGTGCAATGTCTCGGCCGCTCTGGAGAAAGAGCCTTCGTTCAGCACGGTAATAAATGCCATTAATGATTCGATATCCATATGTTTGTCACCTTGTTGAGTATTCCATATTGGAATTGTATCAATAAAAAATATGAATTTGTTTTATTTGTGTGCTCTGATTAAGATTTGCGCTATTGGTGGCATGGTGATGGCTTTCTATGTTGGATGGCGACGACTTTGCCGATTGCGGTGTTTAGCTTGAGTGTTGTTATTTATGAATAGAAAAACGCTATACGACAAATTGTGGGATGCGCATGTAGTTGCTGAGCGGGATGATGGATCTGCCTTGATTTATATTGATCGGCAGTTGTTGCACGAAGTGACCTCGCCGCAAGCGTTTGAGGGCTTACGAATTGCTGGTCGTGCTCCTTGGAGAATAGATGCGAATTTGGCAACGCCGGATCATAACGTCCCTACAACGGAGCGAAGTTCCGGTGTGCAAGGCATTGAAGATCCTGTGTCGCGTATTCAAGTTCAGACCTTGGACGACAATTGCGACGAATTCGGTATTGTTGAATTCAAGATGGCGGATCAGCGCCAAGGCATTGTTCACGTTATTGGCCCGGAGCAGGGTGCGACCTTACCGGGTATGACCGTAGTTTGTGGTGATTCGCACACCTCTACGCACGGTGCCTTCGGTGCGTTAGCGCATGGTATTGGGACATCAGAAGTTGAGCACGTGCTTGCAACACAAACACTTGTTCAAAAGAAAATGAAGAATATGCTTGTGCGTGTCAACGGCAAAGTCGGGCCCGGTATTACTGGAAAAGACATTATTCTTGCGATTATCGGTGAGATCGGTACGGCTGGTGGCACGGGCTATGCGATTGAATTTGCCGGTGAAGGTATTAGTGATCTGAGCATGGAAGGTCGTATGACGGTTTGCAATATGGCGATCGAAGCAGGCGCCCGCGCAGGCATGATCGCTGTTGACCAAACCACGATCGATTATGTGAAGGGCCGACCATACGCACCAAAAGGAGATATGTGGGAGCGCGCAGTAGAGGCGTGGTCTGATTTGCATAGTGATGAAGGCGCCCAGTTCGACAAGGTGGTAGAGCTTGACGGTGCTAGTATCCAGCCTCAGGTCACTTGGGGTACTTCGCCAGAGATGGTTTTGCCTGTAAGTGAGAATGTGCCAAACCCAGAAAACGCAGCGGATAGTGTAAAGAAGGAAGGTATCACTCGAGCCCTTCAGTACATGGGGTTGAGTGCAGATATGCCGATCACAGATATAAAGCTCGATCGAGTCTTTATTGGCTCTTGTACGAACTCACGTATTGAGGATTTGAGAGCCGCGGCTGAGGTCGTTAAAGGACGAAAAGTCGCCTCGAGCTTGAAACAGGCTTTAGTAGTACCGGGCTCTGGTCTGGTCAAAGCGCAAGCTGAAGAGGAGGGCTTGGATAAGGTTTTTGTGGAGGCGGGTCTCGAGTGGCGTGAGCCGGGTTGTTCAATGTGTCTGGCTATGAATGCCGACAAGCTTGGCCAAGGAGAGCATTGCGCCTCTACTTCAAATCGCAATTTCGAAGGGCGACAAGGCTTTGGTGGGCGAACGCATCTGGTAAGCCCTGCCATGGCGGCTGCAGCTGCGATTGCCGGAAAGTTTGTTGATGTTCGCGAATTCGTAAAGTCTTAAGGAGGCCTGATTATGCGTAAATTTACTAAGATGACAGGTGTGGTTGCTCCTTTAGATCGAGCAAATGTCGACACTGATATGATTATTCCAAAGCAGTTTTTGAAATCAATCAAGCGCACTGGCTTTGGCAAGAACCTGTTCGATGAGTTGCGTTATTTAGACGAGGGCAAGCCGGATCAAAGCTGCGAAGGTCGTCCTGTTAATGAATCGTTTGTTCTTAACCAGTCTCGTTACCAAGGAGCGAGTATTATGCTCGCTCGACAGAACTTTGGGTGTGGCTCGTCTCGAGAGCATGCGCCTTGGGCGCTAGATGATTATGGTTTCCGCGCAATCATTGCGCCGAGCTTTGCTGACATCTTTTTTAACAACTGTTTCAAAAACGGTTTGCTTCCGATTGTATTAAGTGAGGAGCAAGTAGATCAGCTGTTTTCTGAGGTAGAAGCGAACGAAGGTTATACGCTTGATGTGGACTTAGACCAGCAAACTGTAACGACGCCCTCTGGCGCTTCATTCGCTTTCGATGTAGATGCGTTTCGAAAGCATTGCTTGCTAAATGGCTTAGACGATATTGGTGTAACGCTCGAGAGCGAAGCGCAAATCAAAGCGTATGAAGAGCGTCGAAGACAAGAAACTCCGTGGTTATTTGATGCCATTCAAGGTGTGTAAAAAGAATTTTTAGGAAAGCTGTATATGTCAAAGAAAGTATTATTGTTGCCGGGTGACGGTATCGGTCCTGAAATTGTCGCGGAAGCTGAGCGCGTTCTCGACCTTGTGAATAAAAAGTTAGGGCTCGGTCTGGAAACTGATCATGCCTTAGTTGGTGGCTCCGCTATTGATGCAGATGGCGTACCTTTGCCGGACTCCACGCTCCAAAAAGCCAAGCAGGCCGATGCGATTCTTCTCGGTGCAGTAGGCGGGCCGAAGTGGGACCAGCTCGATATGGCAATTCGTCCGGAGAAAGGTTTATTGGGATTGCGTTCAAACCTGGAGCTTTTTGGTAATTTGCGTCCAGCGATTTTGTACCCACAGCTTGCGAGTGCATCGACCTTGAAGCCAGAAGTGGTATCTGGTTTAGATATCTTAATTGTTCGGGAGCTAACCGGCGGAATTTACTTTGGTCAACCTCGCGGCGTTCGGACTTTAGAAAATGGAGAGCGCCAGGGTTTCAATACTTATGTGTATGCCGAGAGTGAAATTAAGCGTATTGCGAAAGTTGCATTCGAGGCGGCTCAGAAGCGTAACGGTAAACTTTGCTCTGTCGATAAAGCCAACGTGCTTGAAGTAACGGTACTTTGGCGCGAAATTCTTGATGGCATGGCAAAAGACTATCCGGACGTTGAGTTAAGCCATATGTATGTCGATAACGCGGCGATGCAGCTTGTTCGCGCTCCTAAGCAGTTTGATGTAATGGTGACTGGCAATATGTTCGGTGACATCCTTTCTGATGCTGCAGCGATGCTGACAGGCTCTATCGGAATGCTTCCATCTGCGTCACTAGACGAGAACAATAAGGGTATGTACGAGCCTTGCCATGGTTCTGCGCCAGATATTGCAGGACAGGGCATAGCTAACCCTCTAGCAACCATTTTATCTGTCGCGATGATGCTTCGGTATAGCTTGAGTGAAAATAAAGCGGCAGATCTGATTGAAGATGCTGTAAGTAAAGTCCTCGATCAAGGACTTCGTACAGCTGATATCTTCTCAGAGGGTACTACAAAGGTTTCCACCAAAGAGATGGGTGACGCGGTCGTTGCTGCCTTAGAATCACTGGTATAGAAGGTTTTAATAATGAAAAAGCTTGGAATGATCGGCTGGCGCGGAATGGTCGGCTCGGTTTTGATGCAACGTATGCGCGAAGAGAAGGATTTTTCACTCGTTGAGCCGGTGTTTTTTACTACATCGCAAGCAGGGTCTCCAGCCCCTGATGTTGGGCAAGGGGTATCAATGCTTCTAGATGCGCATGATATCAGTGCGCTCGCAGAGATGGATGTCATCATTACGTGTCAGGGCGGTGACTTTACTAAAGCGGTTTACCCTAAATTGCGCGAAAGTGGCTGGAACGGTTTTTGGATTGACGCAGCCTCGGCTCTTCGAATGGAAGACAATGCGGTTATTGTGCTCGATCCTGTAAATCGCCATGTAATTGATGACGCGTTAGCCAACGGTGTGAAAGACTTCATTGGCGGCAATTGCACCGTAAGTTTGATGCTCTTGGCGTTAGGCGGATTATTTGCTGAAGATCTTGTTGAGTGGGTTTCACCAATGACCTATCAAGCGGCCTCTGGCTCTGGTGCAAAGCATATGCGAGAGCTCATTTCTCAAATGGGAGAAATCAAGAGTGCAGTGTCTGATTTGCTTGACGATCCCGCCTCAGCGATTCTTGAAATTGACAAGAAGGTCGCTGAAACAATGCGCTCCGATGGGATATCCACCGACCAATTTGGTGTTCCGTTAGCGGGCTCTTTGATTCCCTACATCGATACACAGCTTCCCTCCGGACAAAGTAGAGAGGAGTGGAAGGCGGGAGCGGAGACAAATAAGATTCTTGCGAGAGGCGATCAGCCAGTCCCAATCGATGGTTTGTGTGTCCGAGTTGGCGCAATGAGGTGTCACAGCCAGGCGCTCACCATTAAGCTTAAAAAAGACTTGAGTGTTGCGAAAGTTGAGGAAAAGCTTGCCGCAGCGAATGATTGGGTGAAGGTGATTCCGGATGATCGTGAGGCTTCTATTTCGGAACTGAGTCCGACGAAGGTCACCGGCACCTTAAGTATCCCTGTTGGCCGTATCCGAAAGCTAGCTATGGGCCCAGAATACATCTCTGCGTTCACGGTAGGCGACCAGCTACTTTGGGGGGCTGCTGAGCCGTTGCGCAGAATGTTACGAATAGTTTTAGAAGCTTAAGAGTCTCAAAAATGTGCCGATAACATTCGTGCACAGATCGTAAAGCCCATCTGTGAGAGCCGATGGGCTTTTTTGTTTCCGCGGCTTGGGATGCGACAGATGTTGCATTCGCGACTATTGTTAGTAGTCAGCATAGAAAGTTTGGTTGATAAATCCCAAGTCATCACCGATACTTACTAAAATGTAAAATTGTATTTTTCTCAATAAAAGCAAGCGGCTGTGTGCGTTTTTTAAACTGTTTTGTAGCTGTGCTGGTGTGGTCGCTGACTCGGAGTCTTTGCTCAGGCAATAGCTGTACCCGATTTTCTGCACTATTGAGGTTGAATTCTTAATTAAGGGATACGCGTAATGATTCGCAAGCTTGCAATTGCATTAACTCTGGTCTCGGCAGGATTTGTCGGCCATGTTCAGGCGCTTGGACTTGGTGGTGCAAAAGTTAACTCGAACTTAAATCAACCGCTTGTTGCCGAGATTGACTTGGTAAACACAGGTGGTTTGAGCGATGCTGAAATCTTGCCGGGGCTTGCTACTCGGGAAGAGTTTTTGAAAGCGGGTATTGATCGCGTATATTTCCTCTCAGACATTCGGTTTGAGGTGAAGCCCGGTAAAGATGGCGAACCTAAAATTGTTTTGACGACGCGAAAGCCAGTTAGGGAACCATTTCTAAATTTCTTGGTAGAGGTCATTTGGCCAAGCGGTCGATTATTGCGTGAATATGCTCTTCTTATTGATCCTCCAGTCTTTGCTGAGGATAAGCCGATTGCTGCAACGCCGGCTCCTGTTCAGTCCGTTTCGAGTACTCCCTCAACTTCACCTGTCCAGTCTTCCCCGGTAACGCGAGCTACCGGTGACAATGTCGCTGTGAAATCAAGTGTTGCTCCGCAAGCGGGAGCCTTGGCGGGTAACGAGTCTTATGGTCCGACCAAGAAGACGGACACACTGTGGGAAATCGCAACGAAAACACGACCAGATAAAACGGTGAGCCCTCAGCAAGTTATGCTTGCCATTCAGGATCTGAACCCTGATGCATTTATTGATAACAACATTAATAAGTTGAAGGCTGGGCAAATTCTTCGTCTGCCAACAAAAGAACAGGTTCAATCGCGCACGACTTACCAAGCAATTAATGCGGTCATTGAGCAAAATGCGGCATTGCGCAAGCCGAAAACGAAAACACCGACCTCTTCAGCTTCTAAGCCCACCACGCCAGCACCCAAGAAAAAGGCAACTTCAGGAGATGAGCTGAAGCTTGTTGTACCAGAGAAAGACTCGAAAGCGTCGGACGCAGCTAGTTCTGATCCGAATGGGAGTGCGGCAAGCGGCACATCAAGCTCTGAAGACTTGTCTCTCACCCTTGAGCAGCTCGATAAAGCGAAGCTGGAGAACGAAGAGTTGTCCGGGAAAGTGGGTGATTTAGAGGATCAACTGGAGACACTGCAACGAATTCTTACGCTTAAAAATGATCAGCTAGCGAACTTGCAGGCACAAATGCGCGCTGCGGAGCTGGAAGAGGCAGAGTCGCTAGATCAGGATGGATCGCCAGTAGAACAAACGGGTGTCGAAGATCAGTCAGAGCTTGCTGAAGGGCTCGGTGGATCTTTGGCAGGAGATGCGGCCAATGACTCGGGCGAGCAGTTGACCGAGGTTGTCGTATCGGAGACGGTAACCGATACCAAGCTGGTTGATGCGAACGGCGATGTCGTCGCTGAGCAGATCGTTGTTGAAGAGGCTGTGGTTGAGAAGCCGGTTGTTGTAGAGCCCAAGACGCAAGAGAAGCCGGTTCAAGATCAAATACTGGAACAGATCTTATCGAATCCTATCTATCAGGCTGTTGTGGCTGGTGGTCTGATTCTGTTGCTTGTCTTGCTTTGGATGGTTTCGAAGTCAAGAGCCAAGCAAGAAGTGGTTGAGGATGACTATGATTACGAAGAAGCGTCTGTAGAAGCGGGAGACGCAGAGCCTCACGAAGAGGAGATGGCAGCGGATCAGGTTGAAGAGCCTGAACTGGCTGAAGATGAGAAGAGCTCATCAGAGGAAGGTCAAGAGGACGTTATCGCTGAGGCGGATGTCTACATCGCTTATGGTCGTCTTGATCAAGCAGCGACGATTTTGGAGCAAGGGATATCGGCTGATCCAGTTCGTGTCGACTATCGACTTAAGTTACTCGAAGTCTACCGAGATTCGTTACAAGAAGAGGCGTTCGGGAAGCAGATTAGCGAGCTTGAGGCGATTCAGGATCAAAGCGCTTTAGCGCGCGCTGAGGAAATTAGAGCAGAGCTTGAAGAGAGAATACGAGACCAGGCGGCCTCTTCTTCTCAAGAAGCCGACATTGATCACTTACTTGATGAAGACGAAGAGCAGGCGTTGTTGGGCGGTGATGACAATAACTTTGATTTTGATACTGTCGATGCGTCCAAAGATGAAGACGACGTTGAAGTGGTTACGGACATCGCGTCTGAAGACTCGGTTGATGAGCTAGAAAGTTACGCTGAAGAAGCGCTAGATGAAGTTGGTGATGAAGTAGATTTTGAATCTGATGACTTAGATGTTGATTTGGATATTCCTCTGGATTTAGAAGATGCCTCAACTTCAGTTAGCAATGAGTTGGAAGATGATCCGGGTATCGATTTTGAATCTGTTGATTTGAGCCCTAGTAACGACGATGAGATCGAAGATGCAGTTGTTTCAGATGAAGAACGAGCTGATCTCGAGCTTGATGATGCCTTAAATCTTGATGATTCGGACCTTGATAGTGAAACCGAAATTGAACTCGATTTAAGTGAAGAGTTGGACTTGGCGGAAGATGATCTGTCGTCGCTAGAGCTGGAAGACGAAAATCAGAATGTGGACTCTGAAGAAGCCATTGAAGATGTGCACGTTGATGATCTATCGCTTGAGCTGGATGAAGAGGTAGATCTGGATGGCGATGCTTCGGATGAGCTTTCAGACGCTGAGGTCGAAGACCTTGCTCTTGATGCCGATGATCTTGGCGAGCTCGAGGTGGAGCTGGAAGAGGATGGCGAATCTGACGGTGTGCTTACAGAGGATGAAGCGCTGAGCTTAGAACTTTCGGACGACTTGAATGAAGATCTAGACTCCGAAGTGCTATCAGACTCTCAGGTTGATGACGGCGGATCGGATGCGGATGATTTACTGTTGGATTTGGATGAAGAGCCCGCTGAGTCAGATCCTGCAGATGCTTTAGAGATCACTGATGAAACGCTGGATGAGGCAGCCGCTGCACTCGGCGATGCTGATGATTTTGAACCAGAGCTTAGTGAAGATGAAGATTTTGACTTCCTTGAGGGAACCGATGAGGCATCCACTAAACTTGATCTGGCTCGAGCCTATATCGATATGGGTGACACAGAAGGCGCAAAAGAGATTTTGCTTGAGGTTGAGGGTGAAGGCTCTGCGGAGCAGCAGAAGCAAGCTCGTGAGCTAATCGATTCTATAGGTGGCTAGGCTTCCCGTTGATGAGTAGTTCTTTAAATAGTGGTTCGGCCGGTAACAGAGATGTTACCGGCCGAGTTGCGTTATGTGTGTCCTATAAAGGCACCCGCTATTTTGGCTGGCAGTCACAGTCTTCCGGATTGCCAACAGTGCAGGATGAGGTGCAGTCTGCCATCAGCCGCGTAGCAAACCATTCTGTTGAGGTTGTGTGCGCTGGCAGGACTGATAAAGCCGTGCATGCTAGCTACCAAATTGTGCATTTTGATACATCTGCGATTCGTAGCGAGCGCGCCTGGGTGTTTGGATGCAATGCGAATCTGCCTCCCGATATTTCTGTTACATGGGCGAGGTCTGTTTCTTCAGACTTTCACGCGCGTTTTTCGGCTTTTAGCCGGAGATACAATTATTTTATCTACAACCATCCAGTAAGGCCTGCTCACTTTCATGAGGAGATGACGTGGTGTCATTTTCAGTTGGATGAGAGAGCGATGCATGAGGCAGCGCAATCTTTGGTAGGAGAGCATGACTTTACCTCTTTTCGGGCGGTTGGCTGTCAAAGCCGATCGCCTTTTAGAAATATTGAGGCGATAAGCGTACGTCGTTTCTCAAACATGCTGGTGCTGGATATTAAGGGCAATGCGTTTTTACATCACATGGTTCGAAATATTGCAGGTGTTTTGATGGCTATTGGCAGCGGAAATAAGCCGGTGAGATGGTGCAAGGAGGTTTTGAAAGCGCGTGATCGCACTCAGGCTGATGTTACGGCGCCGCCGTATGGTTTGTATCTTACGGATGTTTCTTATCCGAACGCATTCGCTTTGCCTCTGTCTCAAGGGGCGCCAGCCTTCGCCCAAGCGATGCAGCTCCAGGAGCCGTGTTCGTTCGTTCCGGACGAGGAAATGTGGAGTATTTCGCGTCTTCCTCGCGAGTAAATCCCTGTTACTATCTTCTGTAATGCGCTTTGAAGTTGTATACTTTGCTGTCTGTCGCTGGTTTTGTTGCAGCCAAACTGGCGCTCTTTCAATGCGGTATTTCTGATAACCCCTCAGTCGAAATATTTAATCTTCATGGCAAGTCAAACGCACATTGTTCGATCCAAGATTTGTGGTATCACAAGGCCGGAAGATGCGTTGCTCGCTGTGCGGCTAGGCGTAGATGCAATAGGCCTCGTTTTCTATGAGCCCAGTCCCAGATCTGTGAGTATCGCGCAAGCGCAGTCAGTTTGTAGGGCCTTGCCTCCCTTTGTTAGTGTCGTCGCATTATTCGTCAACCCGGACAGAGAGTATGTAAATGAAGTGATCGACTCCGTCCCGATTACGTTGCTCCAATTTCACGGTGACGAGACCAGTGCGTTTTGTGAGAGTTTTTCTAGGCCTTACATCAAAGCGATTCGGGTGCGTGGTAGCGAGTGTTTTTCGAAAGCGGAGAGAGAGTTTGCGTCGGCACAGGGCATTCTTGCAGATACATACAAGGCTGGCGTGCAAGGCGGAACAGGGGAGTCATTTGATTGGTCTCTTTTGCCAGCGGAAAGAAATAAGGCGCTTATTCTCGCAGGCGGTCTGAATCCTCTTAACGTGCGTAATGCTATAGCTGACGTGAGTCCTTTCGCTGTAGACGTGAGTGGCGGTGTAGAGGAATCGAAGGGTGTGAAATCACCCTCATTAATTGAAAATTTTTTACGAGAGGTGTCCCGTGGAAACGGAAGCGAATAAGAAGTTTACCGAACAGTTTTTGAGCACCCTGCCAAGTAACACAGGGCATTTTGGCCCTTATGGTGGGCGTTTCGTTTCCGAAACCTTGATGTCTGCTCTAACCGATCTAGAAGCGAAATATCGCGAGTTAAAAAACGATCCTGAGTTTGTCAAAGAGTTTGATCGTGATTTGGCTGACTATGTTGGTCGGCCATCGCCTTTATACTTTGCGGAACGTTTAACGAAAGAGGTTGGTGGCGCGAGGATTTATCTCAAACGAGAGGATCTTAATCACACCGGGGCGCACAAAGTAAACAACACGATTGGGCAGGCCTTGTTGGCAAAATATATCGGTAAGCCCCGTGTTATTGCTGAAACAGGAGCTGGTCAGCATGGCGTTGCTTCTGCAACTGTCGCGGCTCGGATGAACCTCGATTGTAAGGTCTTCATGGGAGAGGAAGATGTCCGTCGCCAGGCGTTGAATGTGTATCGAATGAAGCTGTTGGGCGCGGAAGTCGAAGGTGTGACCAGCGGAACCCGAACCCTCAAAGATGCGATGAACGAAGCGTTGAGAGATTGGGTGACGAATGTCGATAACACTTTTTATATCATTGGAACGGTGGCAGGTCCTCATCCTTATCCAATGCTCGTGCGTGACTTTCAGGCTGTGATTGGTCGAGAGGCTAGGCAGCAATGTCTTGAGAAAGAAGGTCGTCTTCCAGATGCGCTGGTCGCATGCGTGGGCGGAGGCTCAAATGCTATCGGGCTTTTCTACCCTTTTATCTGTGACGAGGGAGTTGAGATGTACGGTGTCGAAGCCGGCGGTCATGGTATCGAAACTGGTGAGCATGCTGCGCCTTTATGTGCAGGTAAGCCCGGTGTTCTGCATGGTAACCGTACCTACTTAATGAGCGATGAGAATGGCCAAATCCAAGGCACGCATTCTGTGTCTGCGGGGTTGGATTATCCCGGTGTTGGGCCGGAGCATTCATGGTTAAAGGATATGAAACGCGCGGATTATGTGTCTGTGACAGACACTGAAGCGCTGGACGCTTTTAGAAGGCTGACCTTGGTCGAAGGGATTATGCCTGCTCTAGAGACGAGCCATGCAATTGCTTACGCGATTAAGAAGGCAGCTACGATGCGGTCTGACCAAATTATGATAGTGAACTTGAGTGGTCGCGGCGACAAAGATATTCACACAGTCGCGGGTATAGACGGAATTACGGTGTAATCGAATGAGCAGAATAAAAGCAACAATGGACGCACTAAAAGCGTCGGGCAAGAAAGCGCTAATACCCTACATAACAGGCGGTGACCCTCGACCAGATTGGACCGAGAGTTTAATGCATACGCTTGTTGAAAACGGTGCAGACATTATTGAGTTAGGCGTTCCTTTCTCGGACCCTATGGCTGATGGGCCGGTCATCCAGCTTGCGTGCGAGAGGGCGCTAGAGCACAACACGTCTTTGCGTGATTTGCTTGAGATCGTTCGCTCGTTCCGTAAGACCGATGCAGATACACCGGTCGTGCTGATGGGCTATCTGAATCCGCTTGAAATGATGGGGATCGAGGAGTTTCTAGATGCGGCTGCGGATGCGGGCGTTGATGGCGTTTTGACGGTGGATCTGCCGCCAGAAGAGGCAGATTGGTTCGCTCCGATGGTTGTTGAGCGCAATCTTGATTTGGTTTTCTTGATTGCTCCGACTACGACAGATGAGCGGATACGCAGTATCTGTGAGCATAGTAGTGGCTACGTGTATTATGTTTCGGTTAAAGGTGTAACCGGCTCTGCTGCCTTAAGCACAGACGATGTAGCAGAAAGGGTGGCGAATATTAGAAGCATTGCAGACATTCCTGTTGGTGTTGGTTTTGGTATTAGCGATCCAGAATCGGCTGCTGCTGTTTCGAAAGTGTCGGATGGCGTCATCGTGGGTAGTGTTTTGGTGAACATTATTAAAGAAAATCAACAGGACTTGTCTGCTATAAAAGATAAGCTAGGATCTATGTTATCTTCCATGCGTCAGGCGATGGATGCCTAATTGAAACTAGAGAAACTTAGCAATGAGTAGTTGGCTCGACCGAATAAAGCCAAGTTCTATCCGTTCCGAGGCGAAAACTCGTGGCAGCATTCCAGAAGGCGTTTGGAAAAAATGTCCCAAATGCAGCGCTGCACTCTATCTCCCCGAGCTCAAGAAGAATCTCGATGTATGTCCTAAGTGCCAGCATCACCTTAGAGTGAGTGCGCGGCGCAGGGCAGAGTTGTTTCTGGACGAAGGCTACGAGGAGCTATGCGCGGACTTGGCGCCTGATGATCGCCTTAAATTCAAAGATACCAAGAAGTACAAAGACCGCCTGTCTGCAGCACAAAAAGAGACCGAAGAGAAAGACGCGCTGTTGGTGTTCAAAGGCTCCGTAGCCGAGTTTGATTTGGTGATGGTGGCGTTTGAGTTCAACTTCATGGGTGGCTCAATGGGCTCAGTTGTTGGAGAGAAGTTTGTTCAGGCCGTGAACTGTTGTCTGAGCGAACGTCGTCCACTAGTTTGCTTCAGTGCAAGTGGCGGAGCACGTATGCAGGAAGCATTGATCTCACTTATGCAGATGGCGAAGACCTCTGCTGCGCTGGAAAAGCTCAAGGAAGCGCGACTTCCATACATTTCTGTGATGACCGATCCGGTTTTTGGTGGTGTGTCAGCAAGTCTTGCGATGTTGGGTGATGTAAATATGGCAGAGCCTAATGCATTGATTGGTTTTGCCGGGCCTCGGGTTATTGAACAGACCGTACGAGAAAAATTGCCTGAAGGTTTTCAGAGAAGTGAATTTCTTCTTGAGCACGGTGCCATTGATATGATTGTTCACCGCGCCTCCATGCGTAGCAAAATAGTGTCTCTGCTTTCTAAGTTATTGATCAAAGAGCAAGTGATTGCAACGTCCCTTGCTGAGTCGCCGGAGAGAGAGGCTAACTCTCACTCTTCGGACGAAGCAGCGGATTTGAAAGAGGAATAGAGATTCTTCCGTGACGCTCAGCGAATGGTTAAATGATCTTGAGCAACGACATCCCACAGAAATAGATCTCGGTCTTGAACGTGTGCGGCTTGTCTTTGACCGTTTACAGCTTACTGATTCAATGCCTTATTGTATTGTGGTTGGTGGCACGAACGGCAAAGGGAGTACGCTGAAAGCGATCGAGAATGGCCTCTCTTCGGTAGGTTTACGAATCGGTACCTACACTTCTCCTCATTTATATCGTTTTAACGAGCGTATCTGTCTTCAAGGAAAAGAGGTCGGGGATCAAACGCTTGTCGATGCTTTTGATGTCGTCGAGCGCGCGCGTGGTGATATATCTCTTACTTACTTTGAGTTCACAACGCTTGCGGCTTTTGTGGTTTTTTCCAATGCTTTTCGAGCTGGAGAGCTAGACGCGATCATTTGTGAGGTCGGGTTGGGTGGCCGGCTAGATGCGGTCAACGTGCTTGACGGTGATCTGTCGCTCGTCACAAGCATTGGTCTGGATCATCAGGATTGGCTGGGCAATACCATTGAGGAGATCGCTCGAGAGAAGGCGGGTATATTTCGGCCTTCAAAGCTGGGTTTGGTGGGTGAAACATTTCCGAATTCCATTTTGAATGAGTTAATCGCCGTTGGTTATTCGCTCTCCATATACGGGGAGGATTTTGGTATTACGCACAAGGGTGATTGTCGCTTCGAGTTTTTCACCGGCTCCAAACTTGTCCTTCTAGATCCATGTCAACAAAGTAGCTTACCGAAGAATAATCTGTGTCTCGCTATGCAGGCGTGTATCATTGCGTTGGAAGCTAAGGAAGGCGGAGAGCTTACGCCCAAAACGCTAGACCGGTGTGCGAAAGCGATCTCTAAGACTCAGGTTCCTGGGCGTTTGCAGCAGGTTAGCGAGGAGCCGGTCATTATTTTCGATGTTGCTCATAACGAGGCCGCGGCACAGTTTTTAGCCGATTATCTGAGCAATAAGCATCTAGGTCGAAAGGTAAGGGCTGTTTTCTCTTGCTTGAAGGATAAGGACATCCGTGCGATTGTTAGAATTATGTCGCCATTCATAAGTGAGTGGTTTATTGCACCCCTAAAAGGCAGCAGGGCAATGTCTGTAGAAGCGATAGAAAATGAATTGTCTTTTGTTGGTGCTCAGGTGCGAAGTTTCGATGACCTTTCGGATGCGTTTGCAGCAGCGTCAGACGTTGGCTGTAGCCAGGATGCGATGGTTTTAGCGTTTGGTTCTTTTTATGTTCTTGAGTCTCTAGGAGAAAGGATTCTTGTGGAATGAGTGAAACGGTCGATAGTCTAAAACAACGTTTGGTGGGTGCATTTGTCATTTTATCGCTTGCGGTAATCTTTCTGCCTATGGTGTTTGATAAGCCGCACAGAGAGGGCAATGCCGTTGTAGAGCAAGTGCCGCCAAAGCCAATGCGTGAAACGGTTGTTATTTCACGACCAACAAAACCGGATTACAAAAAAAGGGCGGTGGAATCTGAGGGAGATTCGGAATCGGAATCTAGCTTACCCAAACTTGTCGCCGTTGAGTCTGGCATGAACGAGGCGTCAGCAACCCCTGAAGTATCGCAGGTTCCATCCAGAGACATCATAGATTCTGAGAAAAGAAGCGATGTCGTTGAGAGTGCTTCCAGCAAAGCGGATAGCAAGCCACGGATTGTTGATACAAAAGTATATAGCAATGTCTGGATGGTGCAGCTGGGTACTTTTTCAAAGCAAGAGAATGCTTATTCCTTGCGAGATAGATTAAGAAAGATCGGAATTGACGGCCATACGAAGCCTATTAAATCAGGCAGTGCTACTCGCGTGTTTGCTGGCCCCTTTGTGACGAAGAAAGAGGCCTTAAGAATCAAGCGAAAACTGGATGCTGAATTCAAGGTTGATAGTCTTGTGGTATTTTTTGAAGCGTAAATTGACCGTTTGGTTAACTTAAGTCGCTGTTATCAAACAAAAAAATAGTCAATTTCTTTAGTTTGTATAGGGTTTCTGAAACGCGTTTGTTATGATGCGCGCGAATCTGCAACCCAGTTAGAATCTTTGGGGGATGTGTGGCTGAGCTCAATTGGGCTGATTGGACGCTGCTTGGAATCATTGTGTTTTCGAGCTTGCTGAGCGTATTGCGTGGTTTTACGAGAGAGGCGATTTCGCTGATTGTTTGGCTGGTTGCTTTCGTTGTTGCGCGAGCCTTTCAGCCGGAAGCACAAGTTTTACTCGCTCCTTATATTGCGGACTCGATGATGCTCTCTTTGTCAGCATTCGCACTGTTGTTTGTAGCAACATTGATCTTTGGTGCGATACTTGGGCGTCTAGCGTCCTTTTTGATCAAAATCACCGGATTAACAACGTTAGACCGTGTTTTAGGGATCGGCTTTGGAATGGCCCGAGGCTTGGTTCTTTGTGTTGTTATTGTTGCCGTTGTACGTTACACCCCGTGGTCGGGAGCAGACTGGTGGGCAGATTCGCTCGTTATTGAACAACTCACTGTGCTTGAATACTGGTCTCGGTCGGTCTTTGCATCAGGTGAGTACGATCTTTCGTCGGCTTTAGCCAACGCCAAATTGTGAGGAAGTAACTTCATGTGCGGTATTGTCGGTATGGTTGGTAAATCCAACGTAAACCAAGTTTTGTTTGACGCGCTCACTGTTCTGCAACATCGCGGACAAGATGCAGCAGGAATCGTTACGTGTCAGGACGACCGCTTTTATCTTCGTAAAGACAATGGATTGGTTCGAGATGTATTTCGTACGCGTCATATGCGTCGATTGCAAGGAAATGTAGGTATTGGTCATGTTCGTTACCCGACGGCAGGCTCTTCTAGCTCCGCCGAGGCACAGCCTTTTTATGTGAATTCACCCTACGGCATTACGCTCGCTCATAACGGTAATCTCACCAATACCATTGAGCTTAGTGATGGTGTTTTGAAGTCGGATCTTCGGCATATCAATACAAACTCAGATTCTGAGGTACTGCTGAATGTTTTGGCGCATGAGCTGCAAAAGCAGGGCAAGTTAATCCCCACAGAAATTGAGATTTTTGAAGCGGTTAAACAGGTGCATAAGCGGGTCAAGGGCGCATATGCCGTGATCGCGATGATCACCGGTTATGGGGTTTTGGCTTTTCGCGATCCTTTTGGCATTCGGCCCGCGTGTTTCGGTAAACGCGAGACCGAGAAGGGCACGGAGTATATGGTTGCCTCGGAAAGTGTTGCTCTAGATGCAGCTGGCTTTGAAATCGTCCGTGATATTGAGCCGGGAGAGGCCGTTTATATACAAAACAGCGGGGAGCTTCATACGCAGCAGTGCGCTGAGTCGCCTCGTTTGAATCCTTGTATTTTCGAGCATGTATATTTTGCCCGCCCTGACTCTATGATCGATGA
>NZ_LWFT01000616.1:0-8069 GCF_001635105.1 Oleiphilus sp. HI0079 | reverse complement strand
GCTTCAACTTCATCGCCTTCTTTCAGCTGAGTAGTAAGATCTTCAACACGATCTTGACTCATTTCAGAGGCTTTCAAAGTAGCTTCCACATCATCTGCCAGAACAACAACTGCAGCTTTCGCATCTACAGACTTAACAGTACCTGTAACGATTGTGCCTTTGTCATTTGCTTGCACGTACTCAGCAAATGGATCGCTGTCTAGCTGCTTAACACCTAGAGAGATGCGCTCACGCTCAGGATCTACAGAAAGGATAACTGTTTCGATTTCGTCGCCTTTCTTGTAGTTGCGAACAGCCTCTTCACCGACTTCGTGCCAAGAGATGTCTGAAAGGTGAACTAGACCGTCAATGCCGCCGTCAAGACCAATGAAGATACCGAAGTCAGTAATAGACTTGATCTTACCGCTGATCTTATCGCCTTTGTTGAAGTTACCTGAGAATTCTTCCCAAGGATTAGCGTGGCACTGCTTGATACCTAGAGAAATACGACGACGCTCTTCATCAATATCAAGGACCATCACCTCTACTTCATCGCCCAATTGGACAACTTTAGATGGGTGAATATTCTTGTTAGTCCAATCCATTTCAGAAACGTGAACAAGACCTTCAACGCCTTCTTCGATTTCTGCGAAGCAACCGTAGTCAGTAAGGTTAGTTACACGTGCAGTAACACGCGTGTTCTCTGGGTAACGCTCTTTGATTGATACCCATGGATCTTCACCCAACTGTTTAAGACCAAGTGATACGCGATTACGCTCACGATCGAACTTCAAGACTTTAACGTTGATTTCGTCGCCAACATTAACGATTTCACTTGGGTGCTTGATGCGCTTCCAAGCCATATCAGTAATGTGTAGTAGGCCGTCAACACCACCAAGATCTACGAACGCTCCGTAGTCTGTAAGGTTTTTAACGATACCTTTAACTTCCATACCTTCAGCCATTGACTCAAGAAGAGCATCACGCTCTGCTGAGTTTTCAGCTTCAAGTACTGCACGACGTGAAACAACTACGTTGTTACGCTTCTGGTCAAGCTTGATTACTTTAAATTCAAGCTCTTTGCCTTCGAGGTGTAACGTATCACGCACTGGACGTACGTCAACGAGAGAACCAGGTAGGAATGCGCGAACAGATTTAAGGTCAACTGTGAAGCCGCCTTTAACTTTGCCGTTAATAATACCTTTAACGATTTCTTGAGCTTCGAATGCTTTTTCAAGTTCTTTCCAAGCTTCAGCACGCTTCGCTTTTTCACGAGAAAGCTGAGTCTCGCCAAAACCGTTTTCAACAGCATCAAGTGCTACGTCTACAGTGTCACCGACAGCAAGTTCGATATCACCCGCTTCGTTAACAAACTGTGAAAGAGGGATAACACCCTCAGATTTCAAGCCCGCGTTGACTGTAACCCAATCACTATCGATGTCTACAACTACGCCCTTTACGATCGACCCTGGGGTCATATCGATTTCTTTTAGGCTTTCTTCAAATAAATCAGCAAAGCTCTCGCTCATTACATTTCCTGTTAGATTCTCCATACCACCAGTTAGTACGGTCTGATTAAATAAGCTAACGACAAATCACTGGCCGACCTTCGCTGCCATTAGCGTAAAAAACTATAAAGAGGAACAAGACTTATTGTGGATGGACCAACGATAGGACTTTTTCCAACACTTGCTCGATCGAAAACTCTGTCGTGTCTATTATGATTGCGTCGTCTGCGGCCTTTAGTGGCGCGGCTTTTCGACCCATATCACGCGCATCACGCGCTTCGATCTCTTGCAAAAGGGTCGCGATTTTAACATCTTCCCCCTGAGCCTTCAACTGTTGGTGCCTGCGCTCTGCTCGCGCTTGAGCAGAGGCTGTAAGAAATACTTTGAATGGCGCCTCTGGAAAAACAACAGTGCCCATATCACGACCATCAGCAACTAAACCAGGCAATTGCTGAAAGTCTCTCTGGCGTTGCAAAAGCGCTTCTCTCACCTTAGGCAATACAGCAACCTTCGATGCATTATTGCCCGTCGTCTCAAGACGCAACTCGGATGTCACATCCTCTCCACCCAAGAAAACCCTGACAGGCTCACCATCTTCTGACGCCTTGAACTCGCAATCTAGCGTAGCAGCCAAACTGGCCAGTCCGGCCTCATCGCCAAAGTCGATATCGCTACGCATACCCGAAATCGCCGTCAACCTATAAAGAGCTCCGCTATCCAGAATCGCCCAACCAAGCCGGTTAGCAACCAGCTGAGTCACCGTACCTTTGCCTGAGCCGCTAGGGCCATCTATACAAAGGACAGGAGCTTGCAAGTTAGCCATCATCAGGCATCACCGTTTACAACAACACTCATCCCGACCCGATTCGCCAACTCAACGAAATTCGGAAACGAAGTCGCTACATTCGCACAATCATTAATCACAATTTCACCTTCAGCCCGGAGAGCCGCGACCGAAAATGCCATCGCTATCCGGTGATCACCATGACTATGTACGGTTCCGCCCTGCATGGTGGCACCATTAATTTCAATGCCGTCCGGCTTCACTTCCGTACGCACACCAAGCTGCGCAAGACCGTCGGCCATTACCTGAATGCGATCGCTCTCTTTAACACGAAGCTCCTCTGCACCGCTGAGAATAGTTTCACCCTCAGCGCACACTGCAGCAATGAAAAGCACTGGAAACTCATCGATCGCCAAAGGAACCTGATCTTCTGGTATTTGGATACCCTTCAACTGGGCATGTTTGATGCGAATATCTCCAACCGGTTCACCACCAACCGTTTTCTGGTTGCTGATAGTAATGTCTCCACCCATGGCGCGGAGTATATTCACCACACCAATACGCGTGGGATTTAAACCAACATGTTCAAGCGTTAAATCCGATCCTGGGGTAATTGACGCAGCTACCATAAAGAAGGCCGCTGAAGAAATATCTGCAGGTACATCAATCTTGCCTCCCTGCATGGAGCCGCCGCCGGTCAATTTTGCCGTCGCGCCATCACGCTCCACCTTATATCCAAAACCATTGAGCATACGCTCTGTATGGTCCCGCGTGGGCGCGGGTTCGGTCACGCTGGTCTCGCCGTCGGCGTACATACCCGCCAACAACAAACAAGACTTAACCTGAGCACTTGCCATAGGCATATCATAGTGCATACCCTTTAACCGCTGAGCGCCTTTAATTTTCATTGGTGGGCGCCCACCCTCAGCCGTCTCAATCATTGCACCCATCAGTCTCAAAGGACCTGCGACGCGCTCCATCGGGCGCTTAGAGAGGGACTCATCCCCAGTTAATTCTGTATCGAAGGACTGGCCAGAAAGAAGTCCGGCAAATAAACGCATGCCCGTACCGGAGTTACCAAGATAGATTGGTCCGGGAGGCTGCTGCAGCCCATTCAACCCCACGCCGTGTATTTTTACGCGCCCGTTATGGGGCCCCTCTATCACGACCCCCATATCCCTGAATGCCTGAAGCGTCGCGAGACTATCTTCACCCTCTAGAAAGCCTTCAACCTCGGTAACGCCCTCTGCAAGGGCACCTAGCATAATTGATCTATGCGAGATCGACTTGTCGCCCGCCACACGAATCGAACCGGACAAAGACTGACCAGAACCTGCTTTGAAAATCACATTGTTAGTATTCATAACGTTTAAATAAGACTGCCCTGATAAGACTTTAGAAAAATGTTCCCGTGCCGCACGAGCACGTGTAAAGACGCCTAGCATAGTTTGACTATCGCCTGCCGCTACTGCATTGCGCAAGACCGCAAGATCATTGCTAAAACGATCTAATACATCCAGCGTCGCTCCCTGGTTGGCAATAAAAATATCTCGCCACATCACCGGATCACTCGCCGCAATCCGTGTAAAATCACGAAATCCTCCGGCAGCGTAACGAAAGATATCTTCGTTATCGGGGTTACCCGCCAGCGTATCCACCAAAGAAAAGGCGATCAAATGTGGTAAATGACTGGTTGCAGCAAGCACTTCATCATGTTTCTCAACCGGCATTGTGAGCACGTTTGCACCACACAAACGCCACATACAATCGATTAAAGCCAAGGCCTTACTGTCTGTCTCTGCTAATGGCGTCAATATTACTTTATGATTATGGTACAAGTCCGCTTGTGCCGCCGTCACACCGCTTCTCTCTGAGCCTGCGATAGGGTGGCCAGGGACAAACGTGCTCGGCACTTTGCCAAACACATTCTTCACAGCATCAACTACCGCTCCTTTGACGCTTCCAACATCCGTCAAAACAACATCTTGTTTTAAATGAGGTTTTAGCTCAGTAAGCACCTGTTCAAACGCTTGAACAGGGACCGCAATCACTACAATATCAGCACTGGCAACCGTTTCAGAAATCGTCTCGGCCGCTACATCCACTACACCCAATTCAACACCAAGCCTTGCGTGATTCGGATCGAGCGTAAAACCAGTGGTCTTTAAAACACTTCCCTGCTGCTTCAGACACTTTGTCAGCGAACCGCCAATTAGGCCAAGACCGACAACCGCAACACTCAGCCCTTTCAACTGTTCTTTACAAGCTACATCGTCAAACTCAGCACTCATTCAGTTAGCGACTCCAGAACCTCAATAAAACGAGCATTCTCTTCTGGCAAGCCAACAGAGACTCTTAAATGCCTCTCCATACCATAATTCGATACAGGCCTAACGATAACACCCTGCTGAAGCATGCTTTGATAAACATCGACGCCCGAGCCTTTCGTGTCGTAACAAACAAAATTTCCAAGGGACGGGATATAATCGTAACCAAGACGTTCAAATGCAGTGACCAGCTGCTGCATACCCCGTCGATTCAGATCGACACTCTTGGCAAGATAATCATTGTCAGAGAGCGCTGCTGTCGCTGCTGCTAAAGCAAGACTATTGGCATTAAAAGGCTGTCGCACACGATTCAGCACATCTGCAATTTCAGCGTTTGAAACCGAGTAACCAATGCGCAAACCAGCCAGTCCCCAAGCCTTGGAGAAGGTACGAGTCACCACAAGGTTTGAGAATTCATCAAGCAGGGTCAGACCATCTGGAAAGTTGCCACCTTGGTTATATTCGATATAGGCCTCATCAAGCACCACAATGACACGCTCCGGAACACGACTTAAGAAGTCACAAATCTCGTCTCTCGTCAATGCTGTGCCCGTAGGATTGTTGGGATTAGCAACAAAAATGATCGAGGTATGCTCAGTGATGGCCGCAAGCATGGCCTCCAAGTCATGCCCCCAATTCTTAGCAGGCGTAACAACAGAAGTCGCATTCACCGACTGAGTAGCTAGCGGATATACGGCAAACGCATATTGCGAAAAAATCACTTCTCTTCCGGGCTCTGCAAATGCTCGCGTTATTAATTCGAGAACATCATTGGAACCATTCCCAAGTGTAATTTGGTTGGTCGCGATAGCATGCTTTTCTGATAGCGCTTGCTTCAGTGCAAATCCATTGCCATCGGGGTAACGCGTTAGCTCCGTGAGCCCACCTTGAATCGCATCAAGCGCCAAAGGACTCGGACCCAAAGGATTTTCATTGCTCGCGAGCTTCACTATATTGCTTATACCCAGTTCACGCTCTAACTCATCACTGGGCTTTCCTGACTGATATGGGTGCAGACCTCTAACCCCCGTACTAGCCAAAGCCACAAAGTCACAAGAAGACCGCGTCAAATCGCCCATATTTATTCCTTACTAAAATCGCTTAAAGCACACCAACCGGATAAGAACCGAGATGCTTAATTTCAACGGCCCCTGGGGATATTTCAGCAATCACTGCCTGAACGTTTTCATCATCGAAATGCCCTTCGAAATCAATATAGAAAACATACGCCCAAGTCCCACTATTTGACGGACGCGACTCTAAGCGCGTCATACTTACATCATGCCGATGAAAAGGCTCCAACACATGATACAAGGCGCCGGGCTTGTTCTTGACCGAAACCATGATCGACGTTTTGTCTTGACCACTAGGAGGAACAATTTCAGAACCGATAATCAAAAATCGCGTTGTATTATCAGGATGATCCTCAATGTTTTTTGCAAGCGCATTCAGTGCGTAAAGCTCTGCTGCCATTTCGCTTGCAATCGCCGCGACACCCTCTTCCGCAGCCGCTAGACGCGCCGCCTCACCGTTACTTGAGACCGCGACTCTTTCTACCTGAGGGCAATGGGAGTCGAGCCACTTACGGCATTGCGCCAAAGCCTGAGAATGCGCATAAACTCGCTTCACATCTTCCAGCGAATCAACACTCGACGACAAAAGGTTATGATGAATTCGAAGCTTCACCTCCCCTGAAATAAAGAGTGGAGAATCAACAAAGCTATCCAGAGTATGATTAACCATGCCTTCGGTTGAATTTTCTATCGGCACAACACCGTAGTTCACTTGGCCTGACTCAACCTCCCGAAATACTTCATCAATCGCGGTTAACGGCTGCGACTTAACAAAGTGTCCGAAATGCTTAAGAGCAGCGGCATGAGTGAAGGTACCTTCTGGCCCTAGATAAGCAACTTCAAGCGGTCGCTCCAAAGCAAGACAACACGACATCACCTCTCTAAACAGCCGCGCCATGTCCTCGTCAGGCAACGGGCCCTCATTTCGCTCCATCACGGAACGAAGCACCTGCGCCTCCCGCTCGGGGCGATAATACTGCACCTGCTCACCGTTTGCTGCGGCCTGTTTTACTTCGGCCACTTGTTGAGCGCATGCCGCACGTTCATTGAGTAGGCGCTGAATATCGCGATCAATACGGTCAATATCATCCCGAAGTTGGGTTAACGCTTCAGTTTCATTGGTCATCTTGATCTCCGAAGCTTACTGAAGCGTTTCGCCATCTGAGTCTTGCTCGTCGTTAGAGCCATCAGCCTGGGACAAGCCTTCAGCCTGTGAAGAGCCTTCAGCACCAATAACAGATTCGCTTTCTGAAGCACCTTCAAGTACCTCACCCTCTGCTAACTCACCTCCCGGCAGTTCCTCTTCTTCCGGCTCTTCAATTCGCTCAACGCCAACCAAGCGTTCGCCGGCCTGCGCCAAGTTAATCAAACGAACACCTTGGGTATTTCGACCCAACACCGAAACTTCGCTAGTACGCGTTCTAACAAGTGTTCCTCGGTCGCTGATCAACATCAGTTCATCACCCTCGAAAACCTGCACCGCTCCAACAAGGCTACCGTTTCGTTCAGAGACCTGCATGGCGATAACACCTTGTCCGCCTCGATTAATGACGGAGAATTCGTCAAGGCGCGTGCGCTTGCCGTAACCGTTTTCACTTGCCACCAATAACAGGCCGTCTTCTTCTGGAAGAATAAGAGATACAACATGATGCCCTTCAGGCAGCTTGATACCGCGCACACCACGAGCTGTTCGACCCATCGCACGCACATCGCCTTCTTTAAAGCGAATCATCTTGCCAGCACTACCCATTAACATGATGTCTCGCGAACCATCGGTCACCGCGGCACCGATCAAGGTATCACCCTCATCCAACCCAAGCGCGATTAAGCCCGAAGGTCGAGGGCGTGCAAAATTCTCAAGAGGCGTTTTCTTGACAGTACCATTAGCGGTTGCCATAAAAATAAAGTGGCCTTCTGTGTAGTCTCTTACTGTAAGAAATGTGGTGATTCGCTCACCTTCACCCAGCGGTAAAATGTTCACCATAGGGCGACCGCGCGAACCACGGCTCGCCTGCGGTATTTCGAATGTTCGCAACCAGTAAACCTTACCTTTGTTCGAGAAGCACAATATCGTGTCATGAGAATTAGCAACGACCAACTTCTCGATAAAATCTTCATCTTTCATAGAGGTTGCAGACTTACCGCGACCACCACGACGCTGCGCTTGATAATCTTCCAGCTTTTGCGTTTTCGCATAACCCGCATGCGAAATAGTGACAACGAGATCTTCTTCGGTAATCAGATCAGCAACCGTAAGATCGCGACGCGAAGACATAATCTCGGTTCGACGCGCATCGCCGTATTCGTCGCGAATAGCTTCGAGCTCTTCACGAATCACTTCCATAAGACGCTCAGGATTGCTCAAGATATTCAATAACTCAGTAATACGCTCTAAAAT
>NZ_LWFT01000615.1:0-4769 GCF_001635105.1 Oleiphilus sp. HI0079 | reverse complement strand
GAACAAGCTTGCTGTGAGTTGTTTGCCTGATTTGTAATTAAGGCTTGTTGAGCGTACTGAGATTGGAGAAAGGGCAATGAGTGGCGCTTTAGGTAGTACATTGTGGTCTTTTAAATAGCAATGCAGTGCTTCTGCGCAAATCCCGATTAGGATGTCGTTCGTTGTGACATTTTCCAGTCCCTGCCTGAGCTCTCGAACGGTTGTAAATGACAGGTGGAGGTTGTCATTTACACGTTTGCTTGTGACTTTCTTGTTGAGAGGTGTTGTCGCAACACTTAATAGTGCGGCGGGAAGATTCAGTCGTTGAAGGTTCTCGTAGAGCACGCCATAAAATGCGGACGATGCGGTGTCTTTAAGCATGTTGGTCAATGCAGTGGGAATGGTCAACGCTTTGTTGTAAGCCGCTTCCAGTATTGAGCTTGTTTCTGGTAGTGCTGCTGGCGCCCAAGGTTCGGGCTTAGTTAGCTTGCTGACATGGGGGCTCACATCAAGGAGTTGGCTAAGAACATCTTCTCCGGTGGCGGAGTCGAGAGCGGCAATGTGTGTTACCAAAATTAGAGCGAAGTGGGTCTTGTCGCAGTTGGGTTCGTTCTCGAGTCCATCTACATAGTAGGCTTGCCAAAGAGGTTGATGTCTTTCAAGGGGGGTGTTGAGGATTTTGGCGGCAAGCTCATCTAGTGAGCATGGGTTTTGCAGTGCGCTCAGTTGAATATGGTGAACATGATTCGATAGTTTGAAACTCGGGTCATCGCACCAAATAGGAAATTCATTGTTTAGCGGCGCCTCAACCAGCTTTTGTCGAAAGAACGTTTCATTGCCCAGTTTTGATTCAACAATGGCTTTAAATCTATCGAAATTGAATCGAGATCGAGTGCTCTTTTTGCGAAATATGTATGTGCCGCCAACATGCAGAGGTGCTCTACTGCTCTCTAGAAAGAGGAAGGATGCATCGATTTCTGACAACGTTCTCATGCTATGGACTCAACCTGAAGTTGGTGGTTCGAGGCTTAGGCGGCGAGTGAGCAGGATACCTACTTATCCCTGTTAACACTAAGTTCCGCAATATAGCCCAAGGCTTCACTATGAATATTCTGACCAAGTTGTTGCGCAGCATCAATAGCTTTGTTCTTACATTTCTCTGCGGCTTCTAAGGTGTATTCTAGTGCGCCGGTAGCCTGAACAATGGCGATTACCTCGCTAATGGCTTCTCGCTCTCCTCTGCGGATCGCATTTCGAATGAAAGTGCGTTGCTGTTCTGAGCCTTCGCGCATTGCAAAGATAAGCGGTAATGTAGTCTTGCCCTCGGCAAGATCATCTCCAGTGTTCTTGCCCATCTGCTTTATATCGCCAGAGTAGTCGAGGATGTCATCGACGAGTTGAAAGGCAAGCCCTAATTGCAAACCAAAGTCTTTTGCGGCTTGTTGTTGGGTATCTGAAGCACTACCAAGTTTAGCGGCGCCGTGCGATGCCGCCACGAAAAGCATGGCTGTTTTGTATTCGATAACATCGAAATACTGCTCTTCGCTGATGTCTGGGTTTTTCGCATTCATTAATTGGAATACTTCGCCCTCAGCAATCACATTAGTTGCGTTGGCGAGGACAGACATGACCCCCATGTTGCCTATCTCAACCATCATTTGAAAAGCGCGCGAATAAAGGAAGTCCCCTACAAGTACGCTTGGGGCATTGCCCCAATTCGCGTTTGCTGTTGCTTTACCGCGCCTTAGGTCCGAGGTGTCAACGACGTCGTCATGTAAGAGTGTGGCGGTATGCAGAAACTCGATAATTGACGCAAGTTTGATGGTGTCTTGGTCGCTTTTACCTAAGGCTTTCGCTGTCAGTAGCGTTACCAATGGTCGCATCCGTTTGCCGCCGCTTTCAACGATGTATTGTGCGATTTTTTCAACAAGCGGCACTCTGGAAGAGAGTTGTTCGATAATAAGGCTGTTGACCGCATCGAACTCGCTTTCGACGCTTTTGTAGATGTCTGTTAGCTGCATTAATTAGTTCTAGTTTTAGAGTGGTTGGCGGGCATACGGCGCGCTGCGATGGCAAATGCTATGAGTACCGCGCCTCGGTGTCAAGATAAGTCCTTTAATGCCAAACACCCGCTTGCATTTGATTAATGCTTGTCTTAGAATCACGCGCCCCTCAAATAGCGAGGTCATTCTCTGTTATAGGGTTGCCGAAGAGCTTCCTTTAGAAACAGATGCGCAATCAGGTTCACTGAAGCGAAGAAATGACGACATGGCGGCTATCAGTCGCGACGAGGGAGAATATATTTTGGAGAAGAAAATGTACGCAGTTATCGTAAGCGGTGGTAAACAGCATCGTGTTACAGAGGGCGAAGTCCTTAAGCTCGAGAAGATTGAGCTTGAGACGGGCGCTAAAGTTGATTTCGATCGTGTATTGCTAGTAGCGAACGGCGACGATGTAAAAATCGGTGAGCCAAACGTGAAAGGCGCTAAAGTGACAGCAGAGATTGTTAGTCATGGTCGTCATGACAAAGTGAAGATCATGAAGTTCAAGCGTCGCAAGCACCACATGAAGCAAATGGGTCACCGTCAGTGGTACACTGAGGTGAAAATCACTGGAATTAAAGGCTAAGTTGTTTGCACCTAGTGCGAATCAGGTAGCGTAAGGAGTAATCTAATGGCTCACAAAAAAGCGGGTGGTAGTACCCGGAACGGTCGCGATTCGGAAAGTAAACGTTTAGGCGTTAAGCGCTTCGGCGGCCAAGAAGTTTCAGCTGGTAGCATTATTGTGCGTCAGCGTGGCACGCGTTTCCACGCAGGTAACAATGTTGGTCTTGGTAAAGATCACACTTTGTTCGCAACTGCAGATGGTGTTGTTCAGTTCGTCACAAAAGGTCCTCAGAACCGTAAATACGTGGAAATCGTAGCAGCGGAATAAGGTCGGCCTTATTAGAAAAAGCTCCGCATAGCGGGGCTTTTTTTTTGTGTTTTTGTAGCGCGTGGGCGTACAGCAGTTAAACTGTTTCTAACACTTTCGCTGTGAAAGGATAGATATGAAATTTGTAGATGAAGCCGCGATCTCTGTAGAGGCCGGAAAGGGCGGAAATGGCTGTTTAAGTTTTCGTCGAGAAAAATATATTCCCAAGGGCGGTCCTGATGGTGGGGATGGTGGTGATGGCGGCTCTGTCATCTTGGAAGCAAATGATGGTTTGAATACGCTGATCGATTATCGGTTTGTTCGTCAATATCGCGCGCAATCAGGTGAAGGCGGAAAAGGCCGTAATTGTACTGGTGCCAAAGGTGAAGACTTGATTCTAGGCGTTCCTGTTGGGACAAGTGTTTTTGATGTGGATACCGAAGAAGTACTTGGTGATTTAACTCAGATCGGGCAGCAACTTGTTGTCGCACAAGGCGGCTGGCATGGATTGGGGAATACGCGTTTTAAGTCGAGTACCAATCGTGCGCCGCGACAAACGACGCCAGGCAAACCCGGTGAGAAGCGCAATATTCGATTAGAGCTGAAAGTGCTTGCTGACGTCGGTTTGCTGGGGCTTCCGAATGCTGGTAAGTCGACTTTGATTCGGTCTGTTTCGGCGGCAAAGCCGAAGGTTGCCAATTATCCCTTTACGACTCTTGTGCCTAATCTAGGTGTGGTGCGTGTCGAGTCACATAAAAGCTTCGTGATGGCAGATATCCCCGGTTTGATCAAAGGTGCATCTGATGGTGCAGGGCTTGGGATTCGATTTTTAAAGCATTTGGTGCGCACACGCTTGCTGCTTCATGTTGTTGATATGGCTCCCTATGATGGGAAAGAGCCTAAAGAAGCCGTAGAGGAAATTGTTGGAGAGCTTGAAGGTTTTAGTCCAACGCTGGCCTCAAGAGAGCGTTGGCTTGTGCTGAATAAACTAGATATGGTTCCTGAAGAAGAGCGAGAGCAGCGTTGTGATGAGTTGGTTCAGGCGCTCGGCTGGAAAGAGCCGGTATATCGAGTTTCGGCGTTGAACAAGGAAGGTCTTGAAGCGTTGACCTGGGATATTATGCGCTGGATTGATGCAAAAGCAGAGGCAGAGGCTAACGATGAGGAGTTGGCTGAGTTAGAGGCTGGTTTGAAAGAAGCTATGCAGCATGAAGCGCGGGTGCGCTTAGAAGAGTATAAGGCTGCGAGAAAGACTCGTCGCGCTCAGGGTGAGGACTTAGATGATGACGATGACTTTGATGAAGACGATTATGATGTCGAAGTGGAGTATGCGCCTTAACGTGGGTGAATAGAGAATTGTGAGTCAGTTAAATAAAAATGAGACGCGTGATAAGTTGAGGTCCGCTAAGCGGATTGTTGTGAAAATTGGTAGCGCGTTATTGACGGATGATGGGCGTGGACTAGCACACGACTCGATTCAAGAATGGGTAACGCAGATGGTTTCGGCTCTCGATCATGGCGTTGAAATTGTACTGGTGTCATCCGGTTCGGTAGCGGAAGGTATGGTGCGCCTCGGGTTGGAGTCTCGACCCTCTCAGCTTAATCTTCTGCAGGCTGCGGCAGCCGTTGGGCAGACGGGCTTGGTCAATGCCTATGAGCGTTATTTTGGCGAGCACCAAAGGTGCACTGCTCAGATTCTTCTTACCCATGATGATTTGTCGGATCGGAAGCGTTACCTAAATGCGCGAAGTACGATAACGACGTTGCTCGATCTAGGCGCTGTTCCTATTATCAATGAAAACGATACGGTAGTGACGGATGAAATTCGGTTTGGTGACAATGATACGCTCGGTGCTTTAGTGACCAATTTGGTTGAT
>NZ_LWFT01000614.1:0-968 GCF_001635105.1 Oleiphilus sp. HI0079 | reverse complement strand
TCGCCTTGGACCTTGGCAACCTACATGGTTGAAGGTGGCAGCTCAAAGGATTTTAGGCACATTAAAGCGATGATGTATCGTGAGCCTGAAACTTTGCATGCTTTACTGGATATATTGGCCGACTCGGTGATCGGCTACTTGAATGCTCAGATAGATGCGGGCGCACAAGCTGTTCAGATTTTCGATACTTGGGGTGGAAACCTTAGCGATCAGGCTTACATCGACTTTTCCCTTGCTTATATGAAGAAAATCGTCGCAGGTTTGAAGACTGAAGCGCGTGGCTTGCGGGTGCCATCGATTGTGTTTACCAAGGGCGGTGGGCTTTGGTTGGAGCAAATCGCTGACTGTGGTGCGAATGCATTGGGCCTGGATTGGACCATGAATATTGGTCGCGCACGCAGTCTTGTTGGCGATAAAGTTGCCTTGCAAGGTAATATGGACCCCAGTGTTTTGTATGCGAAGCCTGAGCAGATTCGAGCGGAAGTCGCGCGCATTTTGGGCGATTTCGGACAAGGTGCTGGTCATGTCTTCAACCTTGGGCATGGCATCCATCAGTTTGTAGACCCTGAGGCGCCAAAAGTCTTTGTCGATGCTGTTCACGAAATAAGCGCTCAATACCACGTTTAATCTTATGTTCAGCGTAAGCTGCGTCACAATTGCGGTGGCGCAGCGTTTATCCCTTCCTCTTCATGCCATACAATTTCAGCGTATCTCAAAATAAACAGGACCTTCAATGAGTCGCTCAATACGAGTCTGTGTACTTTTGCTTGCTTATCTGGTCTCAGCCTGCGGCGAATTTAACGTCGATGATCAAGATTTAAGTGATAATCGCCGAAATTTAGATGTCACCAATGATAACTCTGAAGAACTGCTATGGAGTGCTTATCAGGCTGCCTACTCTCCGTTCTATTACGCTCGTGTTGATCAGTTTCTTGATGCTTCAGGTCTGGTAGCGTCTTCGAGTCCAG
>NZ_LWFT01000613.1:0-4182 GCF_001635105.1 Oleiphilus sp. HI0079 | reverse complement strand
CTGAAGGTTTGCGCAAAGAATTCAAAGAGAGTCTCTTGGCGACCGCGCCAATTTTCGCTGAAAAGCCGTTTTTCATGAGCGATGAGTTTACGATTGTAGATTGCTGTGTGGCGGCGATTCTATGGCGTCTACCTGTTCTTGGAATCGAATTGAATGAGGCGGCTGCTAAGCCAATTTTGCGTTACATGGATAGTATGTTCGCAAGGGAATCTTTCAAAGAGAGTTTGTCGGAAGTTGAAGCTGAAATGCGCCACTAGGCGACAATAGAGGAGGATGGTGTGACCCCAAGTAGGCCATACCTAGTTAGAGCATTAAACCAATGGATTATCGATAACGGTCTCACCCCTTATTTGGTGGTGGATGCCGGTGTTCAAGGTGTTCATGTGCCTGAGGACTACGTTACCAATGGTCAGATCATTCTCAATATTAGCCCTGGTGCCGTGAATAGCTTGAGCATCGAGGATCGTGCGATTGAGTTTCAAGCACGATTCGGCGGTGTTCCAATGCAAGTTTATGTTCCTATTATTGCTGTAATGGCGATCTATGCTAAAGAGAATGGGCAGGGAATGGTTTTTGGTGCTGAGCCTGGAGCGCCAGAGCCTCCGCCGTTTGATGAGGCCCCTACTGAAGGTGATGACGCTCCATCGTCGCACAAACCTTCACTTAAAATCGTTAAGTAGTCTTTCGTTACAGAGGAATGCCAAATAGGCGTGACTCGATGCATCGAATCAATGTGTTGGAGCTGAGAAGTGTGAGTTCGAGTGCTCTAGATAGGCTTGGGGTATTGAACGAAACTTCTTGAGTTCTGTGCTGAGTAGCAAGTCCGCCGAGAGCTGCGCCACAATTAAATATAATGATTCGCATGCCTTTTTCGTTAGCGCTTTCGATGGCTTTAATAATGTCTGCTGTATTATCGTCTAGTGCGAAGGCGATAAGGCAGTCGCCTTCCGACCCAATCGCCCTTATCTGCTTTGAAAAAACAAACCCGCTTTCCTGATTCTTTGCGACTGATGACATCGTGACTGAATCTGCCGATAGGTTGATCGCCGGAAGGCCCGGTCTTTCAAACTCATGCTGATCCATTAGTCCGGTGGTGAGGATTTGCGCAATAGGTGCGGCGAATCCGCTCCCGCAAATCAACACCTTTTTGTCATCAAGTAACGATTTAGCTATTAGGTCAGCGGCTGAATCTACTTGTAAAGCAACGGCCTGAATGTTCTCCGCAGTGCTGTCGATGGCATCGCAAAGATAGGTGGTAACCGGTGTTAATTCGCTCATCTGTAGCTTGGCTCTCCAAAGGCGGAAACGATCCAGGATACCTCTGTCTCGTTATTTTTATTGTCAAATGCGATTACGTCGAATCTACAGGGTCTGCTTGTATCGGCTCGACTGGTCAGATAGTGATTGGCAGCTTTGAGTAGTTTGCTGCGCTTGTTAGAGGTAATGCTCTCAAGTGCTGAGCCATATTTTGCAGTATTTCGATAGCGCACTTCAACAAATACGATGGTTGAGCGATCAAGCATGATGAGATCGATCTCTCCGAGCCTGCAGCTATAATTTTGTAAGACTAACTTTAATCCCTTGCTTTGCAGATAATGCTTTGCTTTGTTTTCGAACTCAAATCCTTTTGAGCGCATTTTGATTGCTCCCTGCTTTAGTTAATCGTGATGGCTTTGCCCCTGCGATACATGGCCCATTGTAGTGCCCGCTCTACAACACCGTCAGGGTTTACGTTTAGCTTGCCTGTAAGCCCCTGAGCGAAACTGTTCGGTATCTCTCTCAGTATTGGGAGTCGGGGGGCAAGAAGATAGGCGTCGGCACCGAGCGCGTAGAATCGCGCGTATCTGTCACTGAGCGCGGGGCGCGTCGTTTCGATCTGGGCTTTTAAAGGGTTCGATTGCGTGAATACCCATGGAATGTCAGGGAACTGTACCCTGCTAAGATCATTGTTTGCGTCAACTCGGCCGGGTGTGTGTATGCTAGAGCTAGCAAAGACTGGTAGATCTTGTGCGAAGTTGAATGCCAAGAGGGGCTTTATCTGTTTGCCGTCTTCGTGGTTGCCTAGCACTAGAATCGCATCTAGGTCATTTCGTCTCTCTGGTCGGGTTTCTAGGGCGAGCCCGGTGACTCTCATAAGCTTTCGGCTGCGCTGCTTGCTGTCAGCCGTTGAAAGCATTGTTGCAACCGTTTGTGCGAGGCTGCGATCCGCGCCAAAGTAAGCTTTTGAAACCACATGTCCTCCCATGGATTCAAAGTCTTCCTCAAAGCTTTGGCTGAGGCGTATTGCTCTTTGGGTATCTGGAGCAATAACTGCTACGCGCTGCATGCCTTGCTTGCTCATTCGCCCGCTGATTTGGCTCATTTCCTGTTCTGGATCGAGTCCAAACAGAAATAAGCGATGCTGATAAGGCGTGTTTGGTGGATTGTTGAGCGCTAAAGTATTAAGCGACAAAGGGCTAACCTCGGAGAGTTTTTCAATGTCTTCTTTTGTAATTGGGCCGATTACCAAGGTTTTATCTGGCAGGCTCTGCTGAGTATTAAGATAAAGCTTTTCGATGTCGAGCTCGGCAGTGTCAAAGGTTTCGATCCGTAGCTTGCTCTCGTGCTGCTGGTATTGGAAGTGCGCAGCGAGAAAGCCATCCATGATTGCGGTTCCAATATTCGCCAATGGGCCCGATAGTGGGAGGGCCAGAATGATTTTATCCGGCGCTGTTTCGGGCAAGCGAGATAGTAGATCCAATTCCATTGGGAGGGACTGCGTGGCGGGGTGGTTTGGGTTTTGTGCCATCCAGCCGTCGAGTACGCTAAATTGGTCATCTATGCTGCTTTGATTGAGCTTTACCTGACGCGCTAGCTCAAGCCATGCAATCGTGTTTGGATTGTCGCCGAAGTATGTATAGGAAACTAAGTCTTCTGTCCTGCTTCGTTGAAATAGAAGCCATATTTCTTCGTTGAGTTGTGCGCTTTCATTTACTCCAAATACGCCCTCGTAATCAGCAAGCAATACAGCAGCGTCTAGAGGTTGCTCGACTTTGCTATATGCGCTGGCAATGAGCCGTACAATTTTTTCTTGTCTGCTTAGTGTTGTTTGAAGTGCGTCACTTAAAGAGATTAAACCAAGTTGTTCTTTTGCCACGGAAAGATTGCCGGTCCTTAGACTGGTTTCGATGAGTAAAAGTCGAAAATCGGTGATAGATTGCGCGGAAAGTGAGCCGACCTCAACGAGACCAATTGTATGCGCCGCCTGCGCATCGAGCCCTTTTTCAGAAAAGAGCTTTGCGGAGCTAAGGTAAAGTTCACTTTTTCGCTGGCGATCTTTTTCGTTGTGCGCCTCTGACAATAGCTTTTCTTCTTCGCTGAGCATTGTGGTAGCACCCTGTTTTATATCGGTGCGAGTTTGTTTTTTAGGTGTGCTGCAGGCGGATAAAAGAGCGCAGGCAAGGATGGTTAGGGACAATCTAAGAATAAGGGTTTTCATGCTTAAGTATAGTAGCGAGAGGTGAAGCTGCTATGATAGCTGAAATCTAAAGCGAGGATAAGAAGTTTGGAATCTGCACTGTATATCGTAGCCACACCCATAGGAAATCTTGGAGATATAACGCATAGAGCAATTGAAACCCTGGCAGGCGTCGACTTGGTTGCAGCGGAAGATACGCGTCATACAAAAAAACTTCTTTCACATTTGGGTTTGACTAAAGATATGCAGTCTCTGCACGATCACAACGAGCGGGATAAGGCGTCTTATCTACTTGATCTTGTCGCGGCTGGTGGCTCGGTAGCGCTTGTCTCTGACGCGGGTACGCCTCTCATTTCTGATCCTGGTTATGTTTTGGTTGCTCAGGCTAGGCAAAGAGAGTTGAAAGTCGTGCCAGTTCCGGGTGCGTGCGCGCTTATTGCGGCGCTGAGTGCCTCCGGTTTAGCCTGTGATCGTTTTTCATTTGAGGGTTTTTTACCGGTGAAGTCGAAAGCCAAGAGGGATGCTTTAGAGATATTGAAGAGCGAGCCCAGAACGTGTGTTTATTACGAGTCAACCCACCGCATTGTCGACACGTTAAAGGTGGTGGCCGAGTTGTTGCCGAAGCGGCAGATTACCATCGCGAGGGAGCTTACGAAGACTTTCGAGACTTTTCTGTCTGGGCCATCTGAAGATGTTCTAGGTTTAGTCGCGTCGGATGCTAACCA